>QZKZ01000404.1 GCA_004796465.1 Desulfovibrio sp. | reverse complement strand
CTATTATCGACCTGGCGGATGGATCCCAGCCCATGACCACGGCTGACGGCCGCTACACCGTGGTGTTCAACGGCGAGATCTACAACCACCTCGAACTCAGGGCCGAACTCCAGGCCAAGGGCCGCCAATTCCTCACCCACCATTCCGACACAGAGGTCCTGCTGCACGGCTACGCCGAGTGGGGACCAGGATTCATGAACCGGCTCAACGGCATGTGGGCTTTGGCTATTTATGACGCCGAGGCCGGGACTCTGTTTTTGTCTCGGGACCGGTTTGGAAAGAAACCCCTGTACTACGCCCGCAAGAACGGGACTTTTGCCTTTGCCTCAGAACTCAAGGCCCTGGCCGAACATCCCGCCATTCCTACGGACATCTCCCCCCGCGCCGTGGAAAAATATTTTGCCTATGGCTTTATTCCAGCGCCCCTGGCCTTGTACCGGGTAGCGCAAAAGCTCAAGCCGGGCTGTTCACTGCTCTTGGATTTGGTTTCGGGCCGGGAGCAGGTCATGGAGTACTGGCGCTTTGTCTTGGAGCCTTTTGAGGATATTCCCCCCAATGCCGTTGACACCTGGGGCCAAACCATTCGCGAACTCCTTGACAAGGCCGTGGAGCGCCGCTTGATGAGTGACGTGCCCCTGGGCGTGTTTCTCAGCGGCGGCATGGATTCGTCGTCCATCACCGCCATGGCCTGCCGCCACATGGGCCGGGGTGAATGCCGCACCCTGTCCATCGGCTTCGAGGAATCCACGTTCGATGAATCAGCCTATGCCCGATTGGTGGCCGAACGCTTTGCCACGGACCACCACCACCGCACCTTTCGCGGCTCCGATCCCTACATGCTGCTCCTGGCCATCACCCTGGGCCTGGACGAACCCATGGGCGACAGCTCCATCCTGCCCACCTACCTCCTGTGCCAAGAAGCCAGACGGCATGTGACCGTAGCCTTGGGCGGCGACGGCGCGGACGAACTGTTCGCGGGCTATGACCCTTTCCGCGCCCTGAAGCTGGCCAAGCTCTACTCCACCCTGGTGCCCAAGCCTGTACACAAGGCCATTCGTTTGCTCGCAGCCAAGCTGCCCGTTTCCCACGGCTATATGAGCACGGTGTTCCGCATCCAGCGGGTCTTGCTCGGCCTCAGCTACCCGCGAAAGCTCTGGAACCCCACCTGGCTCGGACCGGTGGAACCCAAGGACCTGGGCGACTTATTGGAGCGGCCCATTGACCTGGAGGACGTCTACTCCGAAGCCATAGAAGCCTGGGACGCCTGCCCCAGCGGCAGTCTGGTGGACCGCACCCTCATGTTCTACACCCGGCTCTACTTGAGCGACGACATCCTGGCCAAGGTGGACCGGGCCAGCATGCTCCACGGCCTGGAAGTGCGGTCCCCGTACCTGGACAAAGACCTGGTGGACTTTGTGCGTCGCATTCCCGCCCGGTTCAAGTACGGCAAGGGCACGACCAAACGAATCCTGCGCCAGGCGCTCAAGCCCGTGATCCCCGCCACGATCATCGAGCGCTCCAAGCAAGGGTTCGCCATGCCCATTGGCCAACTCCTGCAAAAACGGGTCATCGGCTTTTCCTTCACCAGCGCCAACCGGCTTATGAATCCCGCGTTCCTTGTGCGCAAACTCAACGAGCATTTGGAAAAAAAGGCTGACAACCGGCTTTTTCTCTGGAACGCTTGGCTCATGAACGAGATGCTGTTGTCACAAGGCCTGATCAATACCGATGCTGACAATGCTTGAGATCGCCCTAGCCCATCCCAGCGATTACCCCATGAGTCCTTCCCTGCCCCCTGCCGACTCCGGCCACGCCAAAGACGCGAACCGCGCCTATTACGACCGCCGCACCCAAGGCCAGGAGGATTATTGGCGGCTCATGGCCGCGCCGCGCTTTCGGGTGCGCATGGCGCTTAGGGCCGTGGCCCAAGCCCGGCCCGCAACCATCTGTGACTTTGGCTGTGGCAATGGAGCGCTGCTGGGGGCCGTACATGCGCGGTTTCCCCACATCCAGCTCATGGGCCTGGATCTTTCCTCGGAATTGATTGCGGAAAATTCGAAAAGGCTGCCCTACGCCTCCTTTGCCGCTGCCGACCTTTGCGGCGAGACTTTTGCCTTTCCTTGGGAGCCCGTGGACATGGCCCTGTCCATGGAAGTCATTGAGCACCTTGACCAGCCCGGCTTGTATTTGAATTCCATTTATCGCGCCTTGGCCCCGGGAGGAACCCTGTTCCTTTCCACCCAAAGCGGCCCGATCCGAGCCACTGAGCAGCATGTGGGGCACGTGCGCCATTGGTCGCGAGAGGATATTCACGAGGCGCTTGCCCAGGCAGGTTTTTCGGACATATCCCCGCGCAGCACTGGCTGGCCCTTTCATGACCTCTCCAAGTACCTGGCCAACAGGAATCCGGACAAGACCATCCGCTCCTTTGGCGAGTCAGGTTATGGTTTCAAGCAAAAGGCCGTATGCTTGGCCTTGCGCTGCCTGTTCCTGTGCAATTCCAGGCGGTGTGGCCTGCAACTCTTTGCCGTGGCGCGCAAGCCGCTTCCGGGCGAGGACGGGCAGGCATGAACATCCTGTACATTGTGAAGAGCTTGTCCGTGGTGGAGCCTCAGGGAGCCATGCAAATCTCGGCCATGACCAGGGCCGCGGGCCATGCCGGCCAATTGGCCGTGATCGACGAACTCGACATCCCCGCTCGCATTGATGAACTGGGCATCGACCTTGTGGCCATGAGCCTTATGTCAACGGAGGCCCGCGCATTTCGAGAGGCGGCACAGGCCATCAAGGACCATCGCCCGGACCTGCCCATTGTGGCGGGCGGCCCCCATCCCACGTACTTTCCCACCATTGCCAGGGATTGGCCCATAGACGCGGCCATTATTGGCGAAGGCGACCAAGCCATGCTTGATGTGGTCGAGGCATGGGAGCAAGGCTGCGGCTTTGACCACATCCCCAATGTACACACCAGGGAAAGCCAGAACCCGCCTCGCGCTTTGGTGGAGGACCTCGACACCCTGCCTTGGGTGGACCGGGAACTGGTCGCTGGATTCGAGCCCTTCCGTTCCGTGCCCATGAAAAGTTTCATGGCCACGCGCGGCTGCCCTTACGGCTGCGCCTACTGTTTTAACAACGCTTACAAGAGCTTATATCGCGGTCTGGGCAAGATGGTGCGCCGCCGCTCAGTGGAAAACCTGGTTCAGGAGATCGAAGCGGTCAAGGCGGCATATCCCCTGAGCTTTGTCCGCTTTGGCGACGATGTGTTCGTGGCCAAGGACGACGCGTGGCTCGAAGAATTCGTGGCCAAATACAAAGAGCGCGTGGGCCTGCCCTTTTACTGCCTGATTCGGCCCAACCTGGTCAGCGAAGCCATTGTGGGCAAGCTTCGGGATGCGGGCTGCCACTCCGTGGCCATTTCCCTGGAGTCGGGCAACGAAGACTTGCGCCGCACCGTGCTCAATCGGGCCATTGACGACCAGACCATGCTCAAGGCCTACGACATCCTTCGCAGCCACGGCCTGAAAATCTTTTCCAACGCTATGCTCGGGTTGCCCGAGTCCACCATTGAAGACGACTTGCGCTCCCTGGAAATGACCTTTCGCCTCAAACCCACCTATGCCAGTTTCACTGTGTTCACGCCTTTTCCCGGCACGGAGCTGCACCGGCTCTGCGTGGACAAGGGCTACGTGGAGGGCGAATTCGACGAAAACACGTATCCTGAATCGACCTTTCAGAGTTCCAGCCTCAACTCGGTATCGGACAAGGACCGCCGCGTGCACCGCAATATCCTCATGCTGGGCGCTTTGGCCAACAGCGCGCCTTGGCTGCGTTCCCTGATCTTCAAACGGCTCATCTACTGGCGGCCCAACCCCTTGTTCGCGGTGTTCGGCTTTTTTGTACGCAACATGCTCCAGCGCAAGGTTTGGCCCTTCCGCTTACCTCCCTGGCGGGCCTTGCGCTTGGCCTGGCGGGTGTACCGCATTGACCGCCGCAACTATCGGAAACGAGGCGTGGCCTAATGCCCGGCTCCCACGAATCCGTTGTTGCGGACCATGGCGGACACACGGAGATGCTGGCCCGGACCCTGGGGATTTCTCCGGAAGACCTGCTCGATTTTTCCAGCAACACGGACATCCTGGTGGCGCACCTCACGGCCAAGATCGCGGCGAGCATTGATCCGGTGCTGCACCGCTATCCTGATCCCGAGTGCGTGGATTTGCGGGAAGCAATCGCCCAATACGAACCGGCCCAACGGGATGAAGTGCTTTGCCTGAGCGGTTCCTCGGAAGGAATTTTTTTGGCCTTGGCTGGGTTGCGCCCCACCAAAGCGTGTATTGTTGCGCCCATCTTTTCGGAATACGTGCGCGCGTGCCATTCCCTGGACATCCCCTCTCAGTTGCATGTCCTGGACCCGGGCCAGGACTTTCGGCTCACGGAGCAGGATGTTTCGGCCTTGGCGGCCACGGATGCCGACTTGATCGTCATCTGCGCCCCGTGCAACCCCACGGGCGCGGCCCTGTCCAACCTTGCCAGGCTTCTCCCTGGCTTAGGGAAACGCACTCTGCTCGTGGACGGGACCTACCACGAGTTTGTGCACGCCACTGAACATCATGCCCCTTTAAGCTTCCAAGAACTCAAGCAGGCCATGCCGCCGGGGTCCCGGCTGCTCATGCTGAGGAGCTTTACCAAGTGGGCGGCCTGCCCGGGAGTGCGTTTGGGATATGCCCTGGGGGATCCCGGTCTGCTCGCAGAACTCAGCCGTCTGCAACCCCCGTGGTCCGTAACCCAATTCGCCCAGAACTTGGGCCAAGCCCTGCTCAACCGCATCGGCGACTTTCGCGATTCGCGAGCGCCCCTTCATGAATTGCGCGGGAACATGGCTCGCGCCCTGGCCCAATGCCCCGCCATTGCGCATGTGGTTCCCTCGGACCTCAATTTTTTCCTCTGCCGCCTACGCTCCGGCGTTTCCTCCCAAGCCGTGGCCCGGGAACTGCTTGCCCAACACATGGTGGTCCGGGTCTGCGACAATATTCCGGGCTTGGATAATGGAGGCTACGTACGAATCCAAATCAGAACGCGCCAGGACAATGAACGGGTCACCAACGCCTTGGTTGGGATCGGTCTTGACCAGGTTCGCTGAGTAGGGAATCCTGCATTCATGACTTCTTCTGAATCGAACGGGGTCCGTGAGTATCAACGCCAAGTCGCCCTGATCACGTGGCTGGGCTTGGCCTGCAACGTGCTGCTGGCCGCAGGCAAAATTGCGGCGGGTGTCTTGGGCCACAGCCGGGCCGTGCTGGCCGACGGCGTGCACAGCCTCACCGACTTGGCCACTGACTTGGCCGTGCTTATCGGGGTGAGGTTTTGGAGCAGGCCTGCCGATGAAAACCATCCCCACGGCCATCAGCGCATCGAGACCCTGGTCACCCTGGCCATAGCCCTGGCCTTGGCGGTTACAGCGTTGGGCCTTGGCTATGACGGCCTTTCCTCCATCCGCAACAAGGATTTCCACAAGCCCGGTTGGATCGCCTTTGGCGCGGCAATGGCCTCTCTGGTGGTCAAGGAAATCCTGTTCCAGGTCACGCGGAAAAAGGCCCGAATGCTCAACTCCTCGGCCTTGATGGCCAATGCCTGGCATCACCGCTCGGATGCGTTCAGCTCCATTCCCGCAGCTCTGGCCGTGGCCGTGGGTGCGCTCTTTCCGGATTGGGCTTTTGTGGACAGCATTGGCGCGCTCATCGTGTGTTTGCTGATCCTCAAAGCTTCCATGGACATTGCCTGGCCCGCCCTGAACCAGCTCTCGGACAGGGCGGCCCCGCCCGAGGCCACTTCTTCCATCACCTCGGTCATCCTGGCCACACCAGGGGTGGTCGCCACCCATGCCGTGCGCACCCGCTATCTCGGCTCCAGCTTGCAAGTGGACTGCCACGTGATGGTGGAACCCGAGATCACTGTGCGCCAGGGCCATGACATTGCCAAGGCGGTCAGGGAACGCCTGATCAACGACGATCCCAACGTCGGCGACCTCAATATCGTGGATGTGGTGGTGCATGTGGAGCCTGTTGAAGAGCCAGGCTCCCGAGGCGACAAAGGGAGAAGCGGCGGGACTTAGTTGATATCCAGCTCCTTGAGCATGTCCGCAAGCATGTCCGCCTCGGTGACGTCCACGTCTTCTATGGGTTTGTCGCGGCCAAGGACCCTCCGCTTGCCCCTGATGGACCACGCGCCGTGTTCATAGGCGATGTTCCAGTTCTCCAAGTCAAAGGACAGGTATATACGCGCCGGCAAGCGCTCCAGCTCCTTGATCATGCTCTCGATCTGAGCCACGCTGAAATCACCCTCCGGGTCCTTGAACAAAGAACCGTACAGAGTAACAACGGAACCTGACGAGGAGTAGTGCAGCTTGGTCAAGTCCACTCCGTTGCGCACCAGGACCCGCTGGACCTGTTGATTGATTTCATATCGTTGAAACTGCATGGCGTGGCCCGCCTGTTTCTTGAAAATACAAGAATTTCTTAAGAAATAATACGACACAATCAATACCTTGGCAATGTGGACACCCCATTTCCCCTCTTCCGGGCAATGGGATTTCTTTTGCACGGCATCACATTTCCTTTCTTTCCATTTACCGGGGTCAAGGCTACTATCCCAACACCAGAGAAACTCAAGAAGTATCTGTCTTTCAAGGAACTCAATGGACATCGGCCCCATGCGATTCAACCGAATGGAGTTGGCGGGCTCCCTGGGCGACCTGGGCGCTTTGCTGCCCTTGGCCGCGGGCATGATCCTCATCAACGGGTTGAGCGCGCCGGGCCTGTTTTTGGCCGTGGGGCTGTTTTACATCATAGCGGGACTATACTACCGGGTGCCCATAGCCGTACAGCCCATGAAGGTCATTGCCGCCTACGCCGTGGCCCAGGCCGTCCCGGTCCAAGAAATACAAGCAGCCGGACTGCTCATGGCCTTGCTGCTGCTCGTGATTGGCGGCTTCAACCTTATGGCGCCCCTGGCCAAACTGGTGCCCAAGCCGGTTGTCCGTGGCGTCCAAGCTTCCACGGGTCTCTTGCTCCTTATCCGGGGCCTGGAGCTCATCTTGGGGACCTCGCTTTTCCAGTCCGAGTTGGCCGAGCCCCATCTCCTGATCCAAGCCCTGGGGCCGGTGCCCATCGGCATCATCCTGGGCGTGGGCTTCGCCATCATCGCCTTGCTGCTCATGGACAGCAAAACCTTGCCCGCCGGACTGGCCGTGGTTGCCGGCGGTGCTGCTGTGGGCGCGGCCTTGGGAGCATGGCACAGCCTGGCCAACGTCGACCCGGGCTTGTACCTGCCCGAGCTGTTGCCCTTTGGTTGGCCCCAGGCCGCGACATTTGCCGTGGCCGCTACAGCCATGGCTCTGCCCCAAGCGCCCATGACCCTGGGCAATGCGGTCATTGCCAACGCGGATTTGTCCATGACCTATTTCCCCCATGGGGAAAGGGTCACGCCCCGGGCCCTGTGCATTTCCATGGGCTTGGCCAACTGCCTGAGCTTTGTCCTGGGCGGCATGCCCATGTGCCACGGCGCGGGCGGCCTGGCCGCCCATTACCGCTTTGGTGCGCGTACCGCAGGCTCCAACCTGATCATCGGCGGCTTGTTTCTTGTGCTGGCCCTGGTGTTGGGCCCCCACGTTTTGGCCGCTGTTGAGTTGCTGCCCTTTTCCGTGCTCGGCGTCCTTCTGGGCTTCGCGGGCCTGGAACTCTGCCTGGCCACCCTTGACGTGCGCGACCGTCCCGGTCTGTTCATCATTTTCCTCATGGCCGGCCTGACCCTGGCCACCAACCTTGCCGTGGCCTTTGGTCTGGGGATTGTCTTCAGCTTTGCCTTTCGCCACGGCAAGATTGCCGTGTAGAACTCACTGAAAAGCATCGAGTTTTTATAGCCCGTCACACAATCTTCACTTTCGGGTCACGCTCCCACCACGCGCCTCTTCTTAGGAGTACCTTCACCTCGCCATTTGCCGGGGGGCATGCGGGGGGGGGGCACTCAGCAACGCACCGCCCGCGAGGAGACATCATGACGACCAAGGCAGTACATAATAGGCCTCCGGGCTTATCTCCCAATATTTCCTTTGGAACCCTTTCCCAATTTCCCCCGTCCACGGACCGGTCCATGCTGGGCTCCGCCAATCAAGGGCTGGGGCAAGCAGGGGACATTCTTGCCGCCCACCGTTCCGTGAACATGCTGTTTCTGGAGCTGGAAAACTTTTTCGCCTTTCAAAGCCTTTTTGGAGACCACTTGGCCGGGCAGATCCTTGCTGCAGCGGAACTCCAACTCTACAACGCGGCCAAGGATTTTTTCAGCGACAACTGCCTGCACTTGGAACGGTTGCAAAACGGCCAGTTTCTCATGCTGTGCAAACAGATCCCCGGAGCCGAGGATCTTTCCGACCAAGCCCTGAATTTGCGGTTGCGCCTGAAAAACGGCCTGCGGGACGAGGCCCTGAAGCTCACGGGGCAAAGTTTCAACGTCCTCGCGGGATACTCGGTCCTTACCATGTATGGGGACATGGGCCATGAAGCCGCGTTGTACAACGCACTTTGCGATGCGCAGCTCAGGGCCAGGGGGCACCTGGAAGGCATTCAGCCCGGAGTGCTGTCCGAATTCCGCGCCATTCTGGAAAACCTGCTCATGATTTCGGTGTACCAACCCATTGTGGACTTGGCCAAGGGCAAGGTGTTTGCTTGGGAAGCCTTGACCCGGGGCCCCAAGAACAGTGTTTTCCACTCTCCTGCCGCCCTGTTCGATTATGCCGAGGATGTGGGGGAGATCTTCGCCCTGGAAAAAGCCTGCCGGGAAAAGGCGATCCACAGTTTCGGCCCGGTGGAACCCGGCCAAAAGCTGTTCCTGAACATCCACCCCAGGACCCTGATCGATCCGGCCTTTTCCCCGGGCGAGACCATGAAGCTGCTCAACGCCCACGGGCTCAAGCCGGACAATGTCGTGTTCGAGATCACCGAGCGCCACGCCATCCGGGACTTCACCACGTTCCACCGGACCTTGGACCACTACCGCAACCAAGGCTACATGATCGCGGTGGACGACGTGGGCACCGGATATTCGGGCCTGTGGTCCATTGCCGAGCTCAGGCCGGACTTCATTAAAATCGACATGTCCTTTATCCGGGGCATTGACGCCAACCCGGTCAAGCGGGCCTTGCTGGAGACCTTCATCACCTTTTCCGAGAAGATCGGTTGCAAGATCATTGCCGAGGGTATTGAAACCGCCACGGAACTCTCCAGCCTGATCTCCATGAACACCCACTACGGCCAAGGGTTTTACCTGGCCAAACCCGAGTATCCCAAACCCGGCTTGGCCCTGAATCTTCCGGCTTGGTCCGCTGCCGCGCCGCGCGTGGCCGAGGAGACCCGCTGTTCCATTCCCATCCGCTCCCTGGCCGAGCCCGCCTACCCCATTGAGCCCAACACCATCGTCAGGGACGCCAAGATGGTCCTGGCGGGAGACGAGCCCATCAGTGCATTGGTCGTGGCCCGCCGGGAAAAACCCTTGGGCTTGGTCATGAGCCACCACCTGGATCGGGCCCTGAGTTCGCAATACGGCATGTCCCTGTATTACAACCGGGAAGTCACCCGGATCATGGACGGCTCGCCCCTGATCGTGGAAGCGGACACCCTGGTGGAAGCCGTGGCCCGCCGAGCCACCAGCCGCGAACGGGCAAAAATATACGACCACATCATCATCACGGATAAGGGCAGCCTTCTGGGCATTGTCTCGGTGCAGCGCATGCTCGACACCCTGGCCTCGGTGCAGGTGGAAATGGCCAAGGGCGTCAGCCCGCTCACCGGCTTGCCCGGCAACCTGGCCATTGAACAGGAGATCGAGGCCAGGACCCTTGAAGCCGAGCCCTTCAGCATCATTTACGCGGACCTCGACAACTTCAAGGTCTACAACGATGTCTACGGATTCAAAAACGGGGACAACATAATCCTGCTCCTGGCCAAGATCCTGACTTGGGCGCTCAAGCGTCACGGCAGCCCGGAAGATTTTTGCGGCCATGTGGGCGGCGACGACTTGGTGGCGGTGACCCAGCCGGAAACCGCGGAACGCATTGCCTTGGCCGTGATCCGCTGCTTCGGCCGCTTGGTCAAGTACCACTACTCCCCTGACGACCAGGCTGCAGGAGAAATCAACGGCAAGGACCGCTACGGCGTGGAACGCGCCTTTTCCCTGGTCACCGTGTCCCTGGCCATTGTGGACTGCAAGGGCCGGATCAACCTGGCCGCCATTGCCAAACGTTCCGCGGAAATGAAAAAATACGCCAAGTCCGTTGACGGCAACTCTTTTGTACGCGACCGGCGGGGCTTTCTCTCCGAAGAAGGGGATGCCGAGCTCTCTGAACCCGTGTGCTCCCCCCTGCGTGGAGAACCCCAAGAGCCGTAAACTTCCTCGCGATTTCGCCGATACATCCTCCAACTGGACCAATGCTTTCCGGGATATCCCTGAAAGTCTTGGGCCGAATTTGCTATCCGTTGGAGGGAAGCATGGACTCCACAGTGTGCGCCCGTTGCGCAGACAGAGGAACCGCTTGCTGCACCATTGCGCCAGGCGAAGAAGCCGTGTGTTTTCCCTTGTCCCCCTGGGAAATCGAGCGTATCGCGCCCCACGCCCCTGATATTGCCTGGCATGTGGCGGAACCCAACTCCCTTGAGTTGCACGCCATGCTCCAACGCTTGTTTCCCATGGAAGCAGCGGGTCTAATAGAAGCGTTTCCCTTGGGCCGGGACCATGAACGGCTGGCCACGGACGCCCGGGGCCGCTGTGTGCTGCTCGACAGCTTTGGCTGCTTGCTGCCGGTGGAAGCGCGTCCCTTGCATTGCTCCTTGTTTCCCTTTTGGATGAAGGGCCGGGAAATCATGATCCTGGACGCGGACTGCCTGGCCATTGGCGAGGCGCGGGGTCCGGCCATGCTTTTCCGCTCCTTGGCCATGGATCCCGACCGGGTACGCAGTTTATTTGCGTCCCTGCGAGTTTCACTGGGTTTGGCCGCTTAATGGACAATCTCTCCCGTCTCCAACAACAAAGGGCGGGAGCAAGCTCCCGCCCGTATTCATTTCTTGGACGCGTCTTTTTTACCCGTCAAAGTCGTAATTTTCCAGCACCGGCCTGAATCCGCTCATGGTCATCTGGTGGACCTGAAAGGCATCCCCGCCACAAGCGCAGCAGTTCCAATCAGTGGCCAAATGCAGCACGCCGTTGAGGCGGAACACGCCGTAGACCGGGTCCATGCAGCCCAGCTTAAAGGCTTGGCTGCCTGCCTCGCTGGTCACGAACATGACCTTGGCGTCAATAAACCTCGTGCCGCCCGAAGAGTCGTCGCACTGAGTCAATACGAAATCCAGATCCACGCCGTCTTGGTTGACGTGGGTATACGCCAGCAGTTCGGCTGACTGGGCAAAGCCGTAGCCATAGAATTCATCGCCGTACGCCTCGATTATGGAGGCAGCGTATTCGAGAAACGCGGGATTGGCTTGGTCCGGGGTGATCGGGGTCAGGGGCAAGGCCTCGTAGTCCAGGTTTATATTCGTGGAAGCGGCGAACAAGCGGCCGGCTTGGGAGCATTCCGGCCGCAGCTCGATACGGCTCAGGTTCACCGGGCCCTGCATGCCTTCAAGGACATAGCTGTCAATGACATGGGCGGAGCATGCGCCGTTGGTGCCCATCATGGTCAGCATTTGCCCGGCTTGCAATGCGCCATGCACCCGATGTTCCCCGATCTCCGTATTCTGCGAATAGCGGAAGAGTTCTTGGGCAGCGGCGGGGCCGGCCAAAACCAACATGAGCATGAAGTTGAGCAGAGCTGCGCTCGCGAGTACTTTTCCTTGTATTTTCAAGTCGTTCTCCTTGGTTTGATACGAATCAGGGCTACCGGATGTGCAGGGTATACGGGATCATGCACCTTGGGAAAAGGCTGTTAAGCAATAAACACCCGCATTCTTCAGGTGGGCATGAAATCGTCCACCCCCAGCCCCTTGCGATTGCTCGCAAGGGGACCCAGGCAAGCTCATCCATGATGCTCTGCGTCAAAATTGCTAAGCGTCAAAATCCGTGTTCAGGAGGATGGGCACAAAGCCGTCGGGAGTGAACGCGCTGATGGTGTAGGCG
>QZKZ01000228.1 GCA_004796465.1 Desulfovibrio sp. | reverse complement strand
GCTCTACACCGTTGTCGCCTTTGTCCTGGACGTTCCCAACTACCTGGTCTATCTGCTCACGACCCTGGCCGTGGCCTGCGCGACCGTGTATTTCGTACTCAAATATCCGGAATACATCCTCAACCCCACCATGAAACCCTGGATGACCTGTGACATCCAAGACGCGATCAAGGGGATGATGGCCCTTTCCGTGATCGTTATGCTGATGGGCATCGCCTGCATTCTCTGCAATCTCGACACCTTTCATCGGGAGTACGTCATCCTGGTCTGCCTGGCCTGCCTTGTGCTCTTCATTGGTCAGCTCTTGTTTTACGATTACCGCTACGAGGCCAATCCGGACGTTATCCGATACTACAGCGCGTTTTTTTTCCCTGCCCTCTGGCTTCTTTACATGGCCGTGCGTTCCATGGCGCGGAAACATCCCTTGCCCCAAGGAGAACCGGCATGATCCGCGCGATACTCAACAACCCTGCCTTAATGGTTTCCGTATGGCTCGACCGCATCCAGCGCTGGGGCGCCCAGCCCCTGGGCATTCATATCGCCCTGTTGGCCGTGGGCTGCGGTGTGATGCTCCTTGGCCTATGGTTGTGTCCGTATGGATACTGGGGGTGGGCCACTGCGCCCGTACTGGGCAGCTTCGCCTTATGGGTGTGCGCCTACGCCGTGGCCCTGAACCGGAAATTCACCGGCTCCCGAGCCGCTTCCATCGGCACCGTGGCGCTTATCGTGGGCGCGTGCTGCGTGGCCTGTGATCTGCTGCACTGCCCGGAGGAAAACATCTACGCCCTGCACTACGCCTTTACCTCCCAGATGGTGCTCATCCTGCTCCTCCACCTCTACGCGCCCATCAACCTCCTGCGATTTCCCGCCTGGGCGGCGTCCCTCGCCTTTGTGTTCATGGGCCTGGCTGTTCTCATAGTCTGCCTGGTCCTTTTCCCCTTATATATCGTTGCGCCTGGAGCAAAGGGCTGGCCTAGTACCCACCTGGTGGACCATATCGACGCGTATGCGCCGTATTACGTGATCGTGATCCTCATGGCTCCATATCTCCTGTTCTTGGACATCCTTCGCATGGGATGGCGCTCGTACCTGTTCATGGTCCTGGCCGCCGTCCCCCTGGCGGGCAATCATTTCCGCTTGTTCCGCAGGCACCTCGACCTGAACAGCCTGCTCTGTTTCGTGGTCCTGTGGTGTTTGTATATGGGCCTGCGCTATCACGATCAAACCAGAACCCGGGCAAAGTCCTCCCCATCCCAGTCCAAGCAAAGACATTCTCCCTCTCCCTCCCCCTAGCCCCGCCCCAAAAAACACGCTATACACGCCCCATCCATCACGCCGTCATCCCTGGGGAGGCCGCTATGCGTGTATTGTCCTTGTGTGTGTCTATTCTGGCCCTGGCCAGCGTGCTTTGGGGAGCTGTGCCCGCTCCGGCGGACGCCTTTGTGCTGGGCACGGAAATCACCTACGCTGGCATGATCCGCGGCGACCTGGAGATCACCCTGGAGCTCAGCCGCCAGGGCTCCGTGGTCACGGGCCGCTACATGTACGACCACGTGGGACAGTGGCTGAGCCTGAGCGGCGACATTGCCCCGGACAACACCTTTTACATGGACGAGTTCAGCCCTGAAGGCGAGAACACCGGCGTGTTCATCGGCACCTGGACCCTGTCGGCACTGGACGGCGAGTGGGTCTCCCCGGACCGGAGCACCTCCCTAAGCTTTCACGCCGTGCCTGCCGAGTGGGACGAGCCGGTCAAGGGCGCGCCCTGGAGCTTGTCCATGGACCTGCCCGTGCACCCGACCCAGCCCGTGCTCACCCTGCGCCTCACCGGCGTGGTCTCGGACACACCCAACACGGTGGTGATCACGGACATGGAAGTCCTGGCCCAGGACGGCCGCGTGCTCCAGGCCATCACCCACCTGCGCACGGAAACGCCCATGCCCGGCCAGACCGATTTCTACGGCCAGGGCGACCCAGTGGTGGTCGAGGACATGAACTTTGACGGGTACAACGACTTCCGGCTCAAGGAATTCACCCCGCTCATGGGCAACACCGCGTATCTCTACTGGCTCTACGAGCACGAAACCAACACCTTTTGGCGCAGCCCGACCCTGGAAATCCTTTCCTCGCCCAGCTTTGACCCCGCGACCCAGACCATCTCCTCCTATGACCGGGGACCCGGCGGCATGACCACCATGACCTACGCCATTGACAACGGTGAACTGGTCAAGGTGGGTGAAGAATACGAGAGCTTCCAGACCTCGCCCTGATCGTCCCTGCCCGGCCATGAGAAAAAAGCACCGCAAGCTCAGAAAGTTCTTTTCCCTGGACGGCTACGCCACCTCGCCGGTGTGGATGCAGCTGCTGGTGCTGGTGGTGTTGTGCACGGCCTGCATCCTGCTGTTTTCCCTGGCCATCGGGCCGATCAAGCACAGCTTTTTTGTCTTCTTCGACCCCGAGGGCTGGTTCGCGCACACCGACGGGTTCTGGCCCACGGCCCTGGGCCTCGTGGAATTCGTCATCGGCTTCACCATTGCGGCATTCGTCATCTCGCTGCTGACCACGGCCCTGGAGATCTTCATCTCGGACATCAAGGCCGGGACCCTGCCCTACAAGAAGTCCGACCACATCATCATTGTTAATGAAAACCCCAAGCTCGTGCACATCCTGGAGGAGATCAACGCCAAATACGCGGAGATCAAGGAATACAAGGACGTAGTCGTGCTGGTGAACCACCGGGACAAGGTCACCCGGCTGCGTACCGAAACCGCGCTGATCAAGTTCAGCTCCATCAATCTGTACATCAAGCAGGGCGACCCCCGGCACATGGAGAGCTTCCGCAAGATCAACGTGGCCAAGGCTTTCGGCATCATGGTCCTCATGGACCAAGACATCGGCGCTACTTACACGGGCGATAATTATAATCTCCAGATCGTGACCACGCTCATGAACGACCAGAACTTCGTGGCCGCGCTCATGGAACGCGACGACGCGCTCATGCCCATGAAATGTCTGGTGGAAATCAAGGGCGCGGTAAAAACCAAGGAGATCGCCCGCTTCCTGACCACTGACGGTGACAGGCAGTTTTTCGCGGTGGTGGACCCCCAGGATTTCATCTCAAAAATCATCAGCCGTTCCCTGGTCAACCGCTGGCATTATAAGATCTACGACGAAATCTTTTCCTTTCGCGGCCATGAAATCTTTTTCATCGACCCCAAGCAGGCCGCGCCAGGCCACACCCTTACCGGCGTTTCCTTTGATGATCTGGCCCTGGGATTCAGCCGGGGCGTGCTCCTGGGTTTCAGCCGGGCCACGGAACAAGGCTTGGACGTGCTGCTCTGCCCCAGGGACCAGACCCTGGGCAACAACGACTGGCTCATCTTCCTGGCCTCCAATGAAAAGGCCATCCGCTACACCCCCCTGGGCACAACAACACCTGCTCCGGATTTACTTCTGGACCAGCCCTCGGAGATCGAATCGCGCGCCATCTGCATGATCGGCGACGCCTTCAACCTGGAGCACCTCTTCGAGTTCCTGGACGACGAGAGCCGGGCCTCGTTCCAGCGGGTCCTGCTGGACACGCCCCTGGCCTACTTTGACGAGAACTTCCTGCGCTCCGTGGAAGAACAGGCCTTTGACAATGTGATCATCAATTTGGACGACGAGGTCTCGTTCAAGCTGGTCCTGTACATTGCCTCCCTGTACGGCCGGGACCACCCCTTTGTGCAACGCATGGTCACGGTGGTGGAAAGCCCGGTGATCAACGACATCCTGACCCGCAACGTGGGCGAGGAGTCGTTCATCTCGTCAGTGGCCCTGTCCGCCCACTTCATGACCCAGATCGTGTTCCAAAAGAACCTGGTGCGCATCCTGGAAGAACTGATCCAGGCCAAGGGCTGGGAATTCAACCTGCTGCCCCTCACTGGTGACGCCGCTCCGGAAGTACGCGATCTCCCCAAGGACCCCCTGGCCCTCAGGCGCACCCTGCTCCGCAACGACATGATCCTCACGGGCGTCATCACCCGCGACGGCCGCCTGCTCTTTGAGCATTTCTCCACGGATCAGGTCGAATACCTGGTCATCCTGTCCCGCGGCACGCTCTAGCCGGGCGAACCAAAAGCGGGTATACTTCCCGAAATCCTGCCAACCTCTTTACCGCTGTTTTCCCCAGCATCCATCACTCATCATTATGCGCCGAACCATCCCCATGTACGGGCACGACGTGCTTGCGCCCCACATTGACCGTGCTGACAACGCCTGCCTCTTTGACGGCCAGGGCAGGCAATACATTGACCTTGAGTCCGGCGTGTGGTGCACGCCCCTTGGCCACTGCCATCCCGCAGTGCTGCAAGCCATCACCGGCCAATCCGCCCGTGTGGGCCATGTGGGCTTTTGCTGGTCCTCGAAAGTGGTGGAACAGGCGGCGGAACGCGTGCTGTCCCTGCTCGGCTTTACCGGCGGCTCCTGCGTATTCCTGTGCTCGGGAAGCGAGGCCGTGGAGTACTGCCTGCGAGCGGCCCGGACGTTGGCGGGCGCGGACAAGCCGTTGTTGACTCTGGCTGACTCCTATTTCGGGGCATACGGCAGCGCGCACAAAGACTCCAAGGACCCGTGGCTGCGCTTTGACTGGCTGGGCTGCGAACCCTGCCCCCATGACGGGCCATGCAGCGACGCTTGCGAGAGTTGGCAGAGCATTCCCTTTTCCCAATTCGCGGGCTTTTTGTTCGAACCAGGCAGTTCCTCTGGCATGGTGCGTTTTCCACCTGTCAAACTCATCCAGGCCATGGCCGCGAAGATCCAAGGCCAGGGCGGCTGGGTGATCGTCAATGAAGTCACCACGGGCATGGGCCGCACCGGCAAGTGGTTCGGCTATGAGCACTATGGCCTCTCCCCGGACATGGCCGCTCTGGGCAAGGGCGTGGGCAACGGCTTTCCCGTGTCCGTGGCGGCTTTTTCACCTCCAGTCGCAGAACATCTCAGCCACACACCCGTCCCATATGCCCAGTCCCACCAAAACGACGCCACAGGCGCGGCGGTCGTGCAGGCCGTGATCAAGGCCATGGAAGAACAAGGCCTCATCCAACAATGCCAGGACCTCTCGGATGTATTGCTGAACGGCCTCGGCCGGATCAAGAAAAAATTTCCCGTGATCACGGCCATTCGCGGGCGAGGATTGATGATCGCCGTGGATTTGGACCAAGAAACTTTTCCCGGCCTTGCCTTACGAGTTCAACGCGATCTGGTGGAACGCGGCTACATCCTCACCCATCGTTCTGGAACAGGAACCTTGCGTCTTGACCCCTGCCTGACCATTGAAGAGGAACACTTGCGGGGATTTCTCGCCGCGTTCCAAACATCCCTTGCAGAGAGTCTCGAATCCTGGCGTCCCGACTCATCTTCCTGAAATAGCTGGAAGATTGACTCACTGCCCGACCCTCGTGTACATAACGGACCAATCAACTCAACAATTGCCAGTTGCAAGGAACCCTCATGAGCAGAGTCCCTTTGGACGAGAATACCCGACGCACCCTGGACGCCAGCCTGGCCATGGACGCGCTCAAGCTGTTCGCGGTCATGGCCCTGGCCGACAATATGGTCAGCGAGGAAGAAAAGGACTATATCCGCTGCTTTTACGGGCACTTCTACCCTGACAACATAACCGAGTACTTTTACGAGCGCTTTGAGGGTTTTCTGGCCGCGAACATGACCGTGGACGACGTGGCCCCGGAACTCAACCACAAGCTCTCCTACCAAGACAAAATCTTTTGCCTGCTCAAGGCCTATGAACTGATCCTCGCCGATACAGTGGAAGAGGAAGAGGTCGTGGTGGCCCACCACCTGGCCCGGGCCCTGGATATCCTGCCCGAGGACCGGGACTTTCTCGAGGCCGTGGTGGGCATTGCGGACTACAGCGAGACCGAAAAGACCACCAGCTCCATCATCGGCATCCGCGTGGGCGGGGACAAACTGGGCAGCGACGTGTATTTGCCCGCCTTTCCCGGCCTGGACCTGATCCTGTTCAAGGTGCGCAATTTCACCTTTGTGATGCAGCGCGACCGCAATCATAAAGTCATGGTCGCCGGGCACCGGCTCAGGACCGGCATCACCTCCCGCGTGCCCCACAACGCGGCCGTGGAACTCAAGGGCATGGACGTCACCTATCGCGATTCCATCAGCATGCGCTTGGACGCGGCCTTTGGCGAGGAAAAAACCCAGAGCTACGACATCACCTACCAGGACCTGCGCCTGTACTTTGAAAACAAAAAAAACCCGCCCCTGGGCAAACTGTACATTGCCACGGATTGCGACCCCTTTGCCTTTTCCCTGGACAAGCGCGACGACTCGGGCCTGGAAGTGGTGGTCCGGGGCTCGACCATGGAGATCCGGCCCCTGGCCCAAGACACCACCACCCTGCTCAACGAGGAAAAGGTCAACGGCTCGGTCTACGCCAACCTGCACGACTTGGTGTACATCAATGACCGCCGCCTCTTGCCCAGGGATGTTTTTACCTATCTCGAAGACCGCAAACAAATCACCCTGCCCCGGGACAAGGCCGTACTGACCATGGCCAACGGGCCCCGGGCTGACATCTACCTGCCCGACGAACTGTCCGAGCGCTGGGAGATTGAAATGGCGCTCACCAAGTCCGGCCTTGTGGTGTCGCCTGCGGACTGCCCCTACCAAGTCTATCTCAATCACAAGCCCCTGCATGGCAGCGCCACCCTGACCCAGGGCGACATCCTGTTCGTATCCAACACCTTTTTGACCTTTGATTTGGAACAGGGCGTGGTGGCCAAGCGGCCCTTCAACTTCAAGAAGGTCATTGCCGAAACCATCCGCTACCGCTTCAGCGACGGCCACTTGGGCCTGGACGACGTGACGTTCGACATCGACACGGGCGACATGGTCTGCATCATGGGCCCCAGCGGCTGCGGCAAGTCCACCCTGCTCAACATCATCAGCGGTCTGAACGATCCCCTTGAGGGCAACGTATCCCTGGACACCCACGACCTGCACCGGGAATACCCCATAATGAAGGATTACCTGGGCTACGTTCCCCAGGACGACCTGCTCCTGCCCAATCTCACGGTGTATGAGAACCTCTACTACTACGCCAAGCTGCGCTTTCCCTACAAAACCAAGGAAGAACTCTCGGCCCAGATCGAGATCGTGCTCAAGGACATCGGCTTGGCCGCCAAGCAGGACACCCGCGTGGGCCATCCCGTTGACAAGAAGCTCTCGGGCGGGGAACGCAAGCGGCTCAACATCGGCATGGAGCTGCTGGTCAACGCCGAGGTCTTTCTCCTGGACGAACCGACCTCGGGCCTGTCCTCTAAGGACTCGGAAAAGATCCTCGAACTGCTGGCCAACATCTCCCTGCGCGGCAAGATCGTGCTCTGCGTGATCCACCAGCCCAGCTCCAAGCTCTACAAAAAATTCAACAAGCTCATTCTCTTGGATAAGGGCGGCAAGATGGCCTTTTTTGGCGACACCTTTGACGCCCTGCACTATTTCAAGGCCCATATGGAAGGCGTGGCCTCGGACGAGGAAGTACAGGTGGAGTGTCCCCACTGCAAAGCTGTCCAGCCCGAACTCCTTTTGGACAGCCTGGAGGAAGCCCTGCGCGACATTGATGGGGCCGTGCTCGGCGAACGCAAGTATTCCCCGGCCTATTGGAAGGACCTCTACGCCAGGATCGCGGCCACGGCCACCTGCGGCAGCAGCGCAAGCCTGGACTCGGACGACCTGCCGCCTACCCAGCCCCTGACCATGGTCGAGCGTTTCAAGCAGTTCGCCACCCTGTTTTCCCGCAACATGAAGAACAAGACCCGGGACCGCTCCAACCTGCTCATTACCTTTCTCGAAGCGCCCCTTTTAGGCGCGGGCGTGGGTTTCGTGCTCAAGTACACGCCCACCTCGGAGCCGTACATCCTCCTGGAGAACAAGATCTTCAAGGTCTATCTATTCATCGCCGTGATCGTGTCCGTGTTCCTGGCCATGACCAACAGCGCGGACGAAATCATCGGGGATGCGGCCCTGTTCCTGCGCGAGCGCATGCTCAACGTGAAAAAGACGAGCTACCTCGCGGCCAAGCTCCTGGTGCTCATCCCCTTTGCCCTGATCCAAAACGCCCTATTCATTGTGCTCGGCTTCTTTTTTCTCGAAGTGCGCGAACTGCACCTGCAATACGTGCTGTTCCTGACCCTGGTCTCCATTGTGGGCCTATCTATCGGCCTGTTCGTGTCGTCGTTGCCCAAGATTTCCTCCAAGGCGGCCCAGAACCTGATCCCCCTGATCCTGGTGCCCCAAATCATCCTGGGCGGCGCGCTCATCGCCTACGAGGACATGAACCGCCAGTTCACCTTCTTTGAGAACAACCCGGTGCCGGAAATCTGCCAGTTCATGCCCTCGCGCTGGGCCTATGAAGGGCTCATGGTGCTCCAAGGTGTTTTCAACAGCTACCACGAACAGGAACAAGAATTGCTAGAAGCCAAGAACGACTTCAAGCGCAACAAGGACAAAATCATCGAGGTCCACGGCGAGGACTATTACAACACGGAACGCGCGCGTTTGGAGGAAGAACTGGAGGCCTACCGGGCCGAGTACCAGATTTACGGCAACTACGAGATCAACCAGGCCTTGGAATCGGCCGACGCCATGGCCGAGGAAGACAGCGAGTCCTATCCCATGTTCATCCGGGAAAAGACCGTGCCGTTTACGGGTGTCGTGCTGAGCACAGTGATTTACAACGCCTTGGTGCTGCTGGGCATGATCGTGCTGCTCAACCTGACCACCTTGGCCATGCTCGCCAACCGGGAGAGGATTCTCCTTGGCCTGGGCAAGTCCTTGCGCATGTTCCGCCGAAGATAGACAACACTCTTCGTCTGATGAACCGTTGCATGTTGAACCAATGGGAGATGCTTCCCCCGCAAGAAAAAATCATTTATACTGATTTGTGAATCAACGCCGAAAACGGCCTCCTTCTGGAACATCATATTTGTAAAGGAGTGGCTTTATGAAACGTGTTGCGCTGTTTCTCCTACTTTTCACCCTGCTTGCCCCCGGCTTTGTTGTGGCCGAGGAAGACAAGCCAGACGTGCCCCTGACGCCCGAGGAGATGGCGGCTTTCTCCGACAACATGCTCATCCCCTCTCCGGGCGAGCTGTTCTCGGCCATGGACAAAATGGGCGAAGTGGATTGGTCCGCGGCGGCCAACTATACCAATCGCTCCCGCTACGACAACGACTACCTGCGGGCCATGAACCTCGGCACCCGCGCGGCTGACGCCTTCATCGCGCTCCAGGCCCAGGACAAGGTCAGTTTCGGCGAAATGGTTTCCGTGATCTTCAACCTGGCCGGCGAGTTGGGCGTGTCCGAATCCATCATCCAGCGCGGAGAAGCCATCAAGGAACTGGTCAAGCAAGACCAGTGGGACCAGATCCGCCCGGAACTGGAGCAGGTCAAGGACCTCATCCAACAAGAGCTGGAAGCCATGGACGACACTGAATCCGCGACCATGCTTTCCGCGGCGGGCTGGATCGAAGGCCTGCGCTCGGTGTGCGTGATCCTCTCCGAGGACTACACGCCCGAAGCCTCGTCCCTGCTCTACCAGCGCCAGTTGGTGGACTTCTTTGCCGACCAGTTCGCGGCCATGACCCCCGAAGCCCAGGATCAGGCCCAGGTCAAGGCCATTGCCGAGGCCCTGGCCGAGATCAAGGCCCTGGTGGATGTGGGACCGGGCAACCCCATCTCCGAGGAGAGCGTTGCCCGGCTCCTGGAAATCAGCACTGAACTTGTGGCCCAAATCGAGGAGGGCTAATACCATGCAACGTTTGAAACACTCCCTGTATCTGTTGATGCTCGCGCTTCTGCTGACTTCAGTGCCCACCATCGCCAACTCCACCATGGAAGAAGCGCGCGAGACAGCATACGCCATCGCCGACCTGTTCGTGTACGAAGGCTGGAACATCCGCGAGGACTTCCAACGCGGCTTCCTGGCCCGGGGCGCATCCACCGTGGTCACGTCCACCTTGTACCAAGGCAACTCTTACTGCTTCATCGCCGGGGGCTCCAACGACGCCTACGACATCGACATCATCCTCTATGATGAAAACGGGTACCTCATCGACCGCGACGAAGACGCGGACCGCGCGGCAGCAGTCACCGTGACCCCGCGCTGGACCGGCCTGTTCTACGCCAAAATAATCATGTACGACTCAGCCCCGGACGGCGCACACTGGGTCCTGGTTACGGGATACTATTAGACAGGAACGTCAACGGAATTACGTCGTGGGGCTTTGCACCAGGGCATAAGACAATCTAGGGCCTGGCGGCCCAAGATTCTCTAAATG
>QZKZ01000258.1 GCA_004796465.1 Desulfovibrio sp. | reverse complement strand
CTGGCCTTGAGGCGCGAATCCAGGGGGACGCCGGGCAAAAACCAGGTGTTTTCACCCTTGGCGCGAATCTCCCCGGCCAGTTCAGGTTCATTGACCCACAAGGAGGTTGGCAACCCCTTGGCGGCCAGGAGATTGGCCAGGGTGGTGCCCCAGGCTCCGCCTCCCAACACGGCGATGTTCATGACGCTTTCCTTTGTGCTTCGTGGTAGGTCATACATCGGCTGGTATATACACTGGGACAGGGTCATGACAAGAGTGGCCGGGGAGGGGCGGCCCGCCCGGCCCGGTAGGGCGGCAAGGTTGCCAGGCGGCCCGGTTGCGGGTAACACAGGCCCTCAGCCTGCCGATGCCGACCCGTTGGGTTGAGAGCATCGGCAAGGCGGCCAAGGAGAAGACATGCGAGAATTCACCCCCGCTGAAAAGGAAATCCTCAAGCGAGTGCAGGGATCCCTGCCTGACAGCCCCACACCGTATGCGGACATTGCCGAGCAGGTCACGCAACTCGGACATGCCGTTACAGAGGAAGACGTGCTTACCCTGCTGAACGGATTGAAGGATGAAGGGGTGATCCGCCGTTTCGGCGCCACACTCAAGCACCAAAAGGCCGGATACGGGGCCAACGTCATGGTTGCCTGGAAAGGCGCGTCGGAAGATGAGATCATGCGGGTCGGGCCGATCCTGGCCGAAAGTTCGGCAGTCTCCCATTGTTATTACCGCAAGGAAGCGCCGGGCTGGCCTTACCATATTTACAGCATGGTCCACGGCTCCACCAAGGAGCAGTGCCTGGAAACGGTCCGGGAGTTGGCCGAGAAGACCGGACTGAGCGAGTACGCCACCCTGTTCAGCATCAAGGAATTGAAAAAAACGTCCATGACCTATTTTTAACCCTCTCTTTTGGGAGCCAGACAATGAACACTTCCCGAACTTTGTTCGAGCGCGCGCAAAGGGTGATTCCCGGCGGCGTGAACAGCCCGGTCAGGGCCTGCAAGAGCGTGGACAGCGAACCGCTGTTCATCGCCTCGGGCCAAGGCAGTATGATCATTGACGTGGATGGCAAGGAGTACATTGATTACGTCATGTCCTGGGGCCCCATGCTCCTCGGCCACAGCCATCCCAACGTGAACCAGGTGGTGCATCAGGCCGTGGACAGGGGCACCAGCTACGGCGCTCCTTGCCAGGCCGAAGTGGAGTTGGCCGAGGCCGTGATCGAGGCCTTGCCCGGTGTGGATATGGTGCGCATGGTCAACTCCGGCACCGAGGCCACCATGAGCGCCCTGCGCCTTGCCCGTGGCTTCACTGGCCGGGCCAAGGTGGTCAAGTTCGAGGGCGGTTACCACGGCCATGCCGACGCCTTTCTCGCCTCGGCAGGGTCCGGCGTGGCCACCCTGTCCATCCCCGGCACCCCCGGCGTGCCCGAGGACACAGTCAAGGATACGCTGCTTGCCCCTTACAACGACCTGGAAGCGGTTAAGGGTTTGTTCGCAGAGCATGGACAGGACATAGCAGCCATCATTGTCGAACCCATGGCCGGGAATATGGGCCTGGTGGCTCCGGCCGATGGATTCCTGCAAGGTATGCGCGAACTGTGCGACCAAAACGGGAGCCTGCTCATCTTCGACGAAGTGATCACCGGCTTTCGCGTGGCTTTTGGTGGGGCGCAATCGCGCTTTGGCGTGACCCCGGATCTGACCACCCTGGGCAAGATCATTGGCGGTGGTTTTCCCGTGGGCGCTTACGGCGGCCGCAAGGACATCATGGAGCGCATCGCGCCCTGCGGCGACGTGTACCAAGCCGGGACCTTGTCCGGAAACCCCGTGGCCATGGCCGCGGGCCTGGCCACCCTCGAAGTTCTGTCCAAGGCCGACTACGCTGGACTCGAAGCCCGCACCTCGGCTCTGGCCAATGAATTGGCCGACATCCTGCGCGCCAAGGGCGCGGAAGTGGCCGTGAACACCTTGGCCTCCATGTTCACCCTGTTCTTCACCGCGTCGCCGGTCACGGACTTTGCCTCGGCCAAGACTGCGGACGGAAACAAATACACGGCCTTTTACAAGCAGATGCGCGAACAAGGCGTGTACCTCGCGCCCTCGGGCTTTGAATGCGCCATGGTCTCCTTGGCCCATACGGAAGATGATTTCACGCGCACCCTGGACGCGGCCCGCAAGGTCGATTTGTAAGGGATTATGGCCCAAATCGCTGTATACGCGCTCACCAAACAGGGCGCGGCCTTGGCCGCGCGCTTGACCCGCGCCCTGGACGCGGTGATCTACCTGCCTGAAAGCCTGGCAACCCAGTATGGGGGCCAGGCTTTTTCGCATCTCCTGGACCAGGTGCGCGAGGTCTTTTTCCAGCACGAGCGCCACGTGTTCGTGTGCGCCACGGGAATCGTGGTGCGGGCCATTGCCCCACTTCTCCAGGGCAAGGACAAGGACCCGGCCGTGGTGGTCCTGGACCAGGACGGAGAACACGCCATCAGCTTGCTGTCCGGTCATTTGGGCGGGGCCAACGCATTGGCCCGGGAAGTGGCCGCGCTCACCGGGGGACGCGCTGTGATCACCACGGCCACGGACACTGCCGGGCTTCCCGCGCCCGACCTCATGGCCCAACAAGCGGGCTGTACAATCCAGGATATGGGTACGGTCAAGGTGGTGAGCCGCGCTCTTCTGGACGGGGAAGCCGTGCAGCTCCATGATCCCCAAGACTGGCTCCATGCAACCCAGTGGGGCCGCCAGTGGGCGCAGTGCTTTGAGGAAATCAAGGATCTTGCCCAGTGGAATACGGCGAGGCCCGGCATTGTGGTGACGCATATGGCCGATGTCCTTGGTTTGGACACGGGAAACATCCTTGTACTCAGACCGCCGTGCCTGGCCCTGGGCATGGGCTGCCGCAAGGAGGTCGACCCTGGAGAACTGGTCGCCTTTGTGAACGAAGTGCTGTGGAAGAACAACTTGGCCCGGGCCAGTGTGTGGAAAATGGGCACAGTGGAAGCCAAAAAGGACGATGAGAATATGACGCAAGCCGCAACCCTATTAGGCCTGGATCTGGAGTATTTTTCGTCCGAAATTTTAAACACCGTTGACGTGCCGCATCCTTCGCCTGGGGCCCAAAAGCACTTGGGAGTGGACAGCGTGAGCGAGGCCTCGGCCCTGCTTTTGGCCGGAAGCACGGAACTGATGGTTCCCAAGCAAGCCACGAGCCGGGCCACCCTGGCCATAGCCCTGAGACAACCGTGATCCGGGTGGTGGGCCTGGGGCCCGGAGACGCGGAACTCCTCACCAGCCAGGCCGCCCAGGCCTTGGAATGGGCCGAGGTAGTGGTCGGCTACAAGGGATACATCGAGCTTATCGCCCCGGAAACCTTGCAGGGAAAAGAGGTGGTGGCTACAGGCATGACCGGGGAGGTGCCCCGCTCCGTGGCCGCCCTGGATCACGCGGCCGCAGGCAAGCGCACCGTGGTGGTCGGCTCGGGCGACGCCGGTGTCTACGGCTTGGCCGGTTTGGTCATGGAACTGGCCGTCACGCAGGAAGCTTGGTGTAACATAGAAATAGAAGTAGTCCCGGGCATCCCGGCGGTCATCGCGGCAGCTGCGCTGTTGGGCGCGCCCCTGACCCACGATTTTGCCGTGGTCAGTTTAAGCGACTTGCTGACTCCGTGGGAGGTCATTGAAAAACGGCTCCTCATGGGCGCACAAGCTGATTTTGTCCTGGCCCTCTACAACCCCCGCTCCAAGAAACGTGATTGGCAGTTGGGCCGGGCCAGGGAGATCATTCTTGAACACCGGGACCCGACTACTCCGGTCGGTGTGGTGCGCAATGCATACCGGCCGGATCAGGAAGCCGTTTTGACCAGCCTGCGAGAGCTGGATATCCAACTAGTTGACATGTTTACCATACTCTTGATTGGAAATTCCCACTCAAAAGTGCTACATGGCCGCCTGGTGACGCCACGAGGGTATTTCGATAAATATGAAATAGATACGGATAGTTAAGGAGAGATAGATGAATCGACTGTTGGTGCTCACGGTGGCGGTGGCTGCCGGTGCGTTCATGCTGGCCATGGCCGGGGCAGAGACTCCAGCCGCGCCCGAAGGCATCGTGCCCATAACCGTTCCCGAGGATGCGGAGCTTACCAAACCCCTGGTGCTGTTCCCCCATTCCCGGCACGAGGCCGCTGAACTCGGCTGCGATGCCTGCCACCACATGTGGGACCAGGGCATGGGCGACCCCGTGCCGTGCACAGCGTCGGGATGCCATGACTTGGGCGTGGCCCAGACCCGGGAAGAGAAAAAAGCACCGGAATACTTTCGTAATGCTTTCCACAGCAGTGAACTCATGAGCTGTAACGGATGCCACAAGGCCCGCAAGGAGCTTGGCGAGACCCACGGCCCCACCAGTTGCCGGGATTGCCATGTGGAGGCCCAATAAACCGCCCGGACAGGGCGGGTATCTCGTCGCGAGGAGCGCAAGGCTCCCTTGACAGGGACAGGGAGCTCCCCTATAGCCATGCGTGAAAAGTTTAACAATCGCTTCTGTACAGGAAAAGGAGAGGTATGATGAAGAAGCTTCTGTTCGTGAGCCTTATTTGTGCGGCAGTGGTGCTGGTTTTCGCTCTGCCGAGCCTCTATGCCGAGGATGCCCCTGCTGACGGCCTGGTCATGTCCAACATGCCCAGCGACAACGACCTGACCGTGGTTTTTAACCACTCCACGCACACCGACGTTGGTTGTGAAGAATGCCACCACACCGGCGAAATGACCAACTGCTCCGGCGCTGGTTGCCACGATGTGTTTGACAAGGCCGACAAGACCACCGCGTCCTACTACTTTATTTTGCACGGCAATGCTGAGCGCTCCACCTGTATCTCCTGCCACAAGGGCCTGGAGCTGGACCGCGATCGCCTGAAAGAGCTTAAGGGCTGCCGCAAGTCTGCTTGCCACCCTGAATAAGCTTCAGTGCACACAAGATGTTTTAAGGGCCGCCCAATGGGCGGCCCTTGCTTTTTCAAGGGATTTATGCTTGAATCACAATGAGAAAATAAGATATTTCAGGCCTTCGGCGAGGCTTATTGTTCCGGATGCTGTTTGGCCATACCGCGCTCATGGTCGGCAATGTTGGAGCCGAGTTGCATTGCTGAGCGCATGCAGCGTGCAACCGATCCATAGGTGATCCATGCCACCCAATGTTCCTCCCCCGCCCCCAAAAGGATCAGGCGAAGAAGAAATCATCGAACTGACCGACATTGTTGAAAAGGGCACCTTGGGTGACGCAGGCGACGACGACCTGTTCTCCTTGGATGACAACGATGTGGATGTCAGCTTTGAGCAGGAATTGGAGGAGCTGTTTTCCGACGACGAATCCAGCGGCGATTCTGCCGTGGATTTGAATGCCACCATGGAGATCACGGACCCGGATTCCCTGGTGGAGCCGGAACCTGGGCAGGAGCTCATGGAGCCAGGGGAAATGGGTTACGAAGATGACGAGGAAGTGGATTTTGCTGCCCTGAATGCAGATACCGTGGATGAAACCTCGAACTTGGACTTTGACGCGGCCCTGCAAGAGTTGAACAGTGTATCCGAAGAACCGGGCCAGGCCGTTCCAAGCTCCGTGGACGAGGACCAGGAAATCGACCTGGACGCCACTATCGCTTTTGATGAAAATTTTGTGGAGGAACTGGCGAACTTTGGCTCGGATGATGATGACGAGGAAGGATTCGACTTGGACGCAGCCCTGGCTGAGGTCCAATCCAACGGCGTTCCGCCCGAGGTGTCGGCCGAGCCTCAAAGCCCGGTCCCGGCCTCAGCCCCTGACGATGAGATAGATCTGCTCAGCGATGATATCGACCTGGACGCCACCATGGCCATGTCCGGCAAATTCGCCGAGGACCTGGCCGACGAGTTGGCCGGGCTGGGCGTGGACATGCATGAAGGCGGGGATGATGATTTGGAACTCTCCCTGTCCTCCACGGTCCGTGCCGACGACGAGGGCACGGACATCTTGATTGACGATTCCATGGAGGAACTCTTGGCTGACGATCCTCCGTCACCAGAGCCCCAAGTTGACAGCGGCTCGGATGTGGACATTGATGCTGCCCTGGCCGAAATCGAGCAAGAATCGGACGCCGAGTTGGGCGAACTGGACCAGCTGTCCGAACAACTGACCGGCTTGGACGGGGAAGACGAGTTCACCCTGGAACTTGGAAGCGATGATTCGGACCAGGACCTGGACATTCCTCTCGGGGATGACGAGGATCTTGGACTGGATCTAACCCCGAGCCAAGATGCTGCAAATGACGGCTTGCCCCAAGACTTGGCCAATCAGATTCCGGCTATGGAAGACAAGTCCATGGCGGCGAATATTGATATCCAGAGTATTGTCGAGGATGATGTGGATTCCTTGGAAATGACCATGGACATCGCCAAGGTCACACAAGAAGAGATGTCCTTGCCCATGGACATGGATATGGATATGGACATGGACGAGGATGTTCTTGGTGCTGAAGATCTGGAAGACCACACGCGGGATCAAGAAGCGGACGAGGAGTTGAGCTTGGGAGCAGACGAGGAAATCGATATTTCAGAGCTGGACGAGCTCATCGACGAACTGGACCTGCCGGATTCTCCGGTGGATTTCGCCGTGGGCGGAGATGCCGGGGGCCAAGGAGCCGACGCCCCGGTGACCCAGTCAGAGGTCGAGTCCATGCTCAAGGAGCGCGACGGGATGGAAGCGGCCGGGCCGAGCGTTGATCTGGCGCCTTTGCTGCAACGCCTTGAAGCCCTGGAGTCCCGGCTGGACGCTCAGCAAGCAGAATCTGACGCTGGCGGTACAGGTGGCGTAGATGTGGAAAGCAGCATCAGCCAAGCCCTGGCCGAAGGCTCGCCGCTGTTTCTGAGCATCGTTGAGAGCTTGAGCGTGGAAATGGGCAAGATAGTCCAGGAAGCCGTGGCTTCCCTGGAAGAGCGCATTGTCACGCAAACCGAACTTACCTCCATTACCCAAAGCTTTCGCGAGGATTTGGAATCCAGGATAGAAAAGGCCGTGCCCGAGGCTGCCGCCAGGATTCTGCGCGAGGAAATCGCCGAACTGAAAAAGGTTTTCTAGGCCCGATCCGAGAAAAGGCGGGGTTTGCCCATGGTCGCCCCTGGTTGTCCATGAACGGCAAGCCCCTTTTCTTTGAATCCGGGGAGGGGCAAATGGCGCTTGGGCCGCCCTCGACGGGGCCGGGGCGACATGCTACAGCAATCGCACAAAAGGGGAGGGGCCTTTCGGGTTTCTTTCCTTTCCCGCCCGGAAGTTCGTGACCGTGCGGTCAGGATCATTTCCCCTCCGGGCGGGTTGCATCAAGGGGAACGTTCTGTTTCTGGAATTGACCGGGAAGGTCGGGCATACATCGGCTTCCCCGGAGACAATGGCCTTGAGCAACATGGACACCATTATGGACAAGGAAAAGCAACAAGCCCTGCAAGTGACCAAGGAAATCATGGTCAAGTTCATTGAAGTGGGCCGTGTTTCCCCCACCAATTTTGCCGAGATTTTTCCCGTGGTCTACCAAGACGTGCTGCGCGCGGTGACGTCCGATTCTGCGGCACCGACCACTGCGGGCAAGTCCAATCAAGGCGACCAGTAACCGGCTGATCCCGACTGACCATGACCGTCTCGCCAGCAACCAGCCGACCCTCGGAAACCGAACACGCCCAAGCCGTGTCCTCCATGTTCTGGCGCATAGCGGGCTGGTACGATTTCCTCAATCACGCCCTGAGTCTGGGCCAGGATTATTATTGGCGCAACCAGCTCGTG
>QZKZ01000001.1 GCA_004796465.1 Desulfovibrio sp. | reverse complement strand
CCGTGTCCGTGGTCCTGAGCTACGAGATCGGTGAGCTGGAGCGCGATATCCTGTTTCTTGAGCAGGGGGAGCAGGCCCTGCTGGAGCGCATTGAAACCGAACATCCCGGCGTGCTGGACCAGGCGCGCGAGGTGGCTGACACCCTTGATGGCCTGCGTTTCCGGACCCTGATCAGCGACCGGGACGGCACGGTGAACAACTACTGCGGCCGCTACGGCACCTCCACCCAATCCGCGTACAACGCCGTGTTTCTCGCGCGTTTTGCAGGCAGCCGGGTGGACCATCCCATCCTGCTGACCTCCGCGCCCCTGGACAATGGGGGGATCGTGGACATCTCGACCACGCCGCCAGGGTCTTTCGTGTTTGCCGCGTCCAAGGGCCGGGAGTTCATCGGCCTGGACGGCGAGGAACGGCGCAAACCCGTGCCTCCGGGCAAGCAGGCCCTGTTGGACAAGCTCAACGGTCGGCTGAAGATCATGCTGGGGTCGCCGGAATACGAGACCTTTGGTTTGATCGGCTCGGGGTTGCAGTTCAAATTCGGCCAGACCACGGTGGCGCGCCAGGACATGGACGGCTCGGTGGAATCCGAGGTGTCGGACGCGTTCCTGGCCAAGATCCGCGACTTGGTGGCCGAGTTGGACCCCAAGGGCGAAGTGTTCCGGATCGAGGACACGGGCAAGGACATTGAGGTGCTGCTCACTGTGGATGATACGAACGGGGAGGGCGGAGCCCGGGATTTCGACAAGGGCGACGGCGTGCGTTTCCTGGCCCAGGAACTGGGCCTGGACATGGCCCTGGGTCCGCATCTCGTCTGCGGCGACACGGGCTCGGACGTGCCCATGCTTGAGGCTGCCCTGGATATGTGCGACCATGTGTACGCGGTGTACGTCACCCAGGACGAGAAACTGGCGGATCGGGTAAAGCAGGTTTGCGCCGGGGCCATGATCGTGGATCGGCCCGACGCCTTGGTGGTAGCGCTGAACATGTTGGCCTAGGGGGAATTCATGGCTCGCACGCGACTCAAAGGGGTGATCTTTGACTTGGACGGAGTGATCACGGCCACGGCCAATGTGCACGCCTTGGCCTGGGAGTCCATGTTCAACGATTTCCTGCAACGTTTTTCCGAACGGGAGAACATGCCGTTTCGGCCCTTTGACCGCATTGACGACTACCACCAGTTCGTGGACGGCATGCCGCGCTACGAAGGCGTGATGAGCTTCCTCAAGTCGCGCAACATCACCTTGCCCATGGGCACGGTCGAGGACACGCCCGACATGGAGACGATCTGCGGGCTGGGCAACCGCAAGAACGTGGACTTTCAGGAGATACTTCAAAAGGAAGGGCCAGAGGTCTATCCCACGTCCGTGGAACTCATCGACCAGATAAAAGCGCAGGGGCTCAGGGTGGGGGTGGCCACGTCCAGCCGCAACTGCGACCTGGTCCTGGAACTGGCCGGGCTGACCGGCATCTTCGAGACCCAGGTGGATGGGGTGAGTTCGGCTGAAATGGGCCTCAAGGGCAAGCCTGACCCGGATATTTTCGTTACTGCCGCCGAGAATCTGGGGCTCAAGCCCGGCGAATGCATGGTGGTGGAGGACGCCATCTCCGGCGTGCAGGCGGGATGCCGGGGGAATTTCGGCCTGGTCCTGGGCGTGGCCCGCAATGTGGAGGGGCCGCTGCTCAAACGTTTTGGCGCTGATATCGTGGTCACGGACCTGGGCGAGATCACGGTGGAGGACATGGAGGCCTGGTTCGACCAGGGCATGGACCAGGACAACTGGCGGCTGACCTACAACGGCCTGGACCCGGGCGATGAAAAGCTGCGCGAGACCCTGACCACGGTGGGCAACGGCTACATGGGCGTGCGCGGGGCGTTTGAAGGGGAACAGAGTTCTTTTCACTTTTATCCCGGCACTTACCTGGCCGGGGTGTTTAACTCCATTCCCTCGGAGGTCCAGGACCGGACCATCTACAACAATGACTTTGTGAATTGTCCGAACTGGACGCTCATTGAATTCAAGATCGACAACAGCGAGTTCATGAGCCCCTTGGCCATGGAGCTGCTGAGTTACCGCCACTGCCTGGACCTGCGCGAGGCCTTCATGAGCCGGGCCATCATGTGCCGGGACAAGCTGGGCCGCATCACCCGGATCCGGTCCAAGCGCATCGCGTCCATGGCCGCCCCCCACTTGTGCGCCATCCAGTTCGAGGTCACGCCCTGCAATTACACGGGCAAGATCACCCTGCGCTCGTCCATTGACGGCAATATCATCAACGACGGCGTGGCGCGGTACCGCCAACTCAATCAGCAGCACCTGGCTTTCAAGGCCGGAGGCGGTTCGGACCAGGGCGTGTATCTGCATGTGGAAACCACCCATTCCAGGTACCAGGTGGTGATGCACGCCAAGAACGTGTTGCGCATGCCGGGAGACGGAATCCAGCCCAAGCGGCGAATTTATCTTGAAAAAGCCAAGGTGTGCGAGGAGCTGTGTTTTTCTGCGGAAGAAAACGTCACCTATGTCTTGGAAAAGCTCACCGCCATAACCACGTCCCTGGACACGGAACACGACGATCCCGTTGCCGCTGGAACCGCCATCCTGGACGAAGCCAAGAGCTTCCAAGGGATATTCGGACCACACAAGCGGGCCTGGGAAGGGCTGTGGGACAAGGCGGATATGGCCATTGAAGGCGACCGCTTCATGCAGCGCACGGCCCGGCTGCACATCTACCATCTCCTGGTCACGGCCTCGCCGCACAACACCGGGATCGACGCGGGCATGCCCGCCAGGGGGCTGCACGGCGAGGCGTATCGCGGGCACATTTTCTGGGACGAACTGTACATCTTCAATTTTTTCGACACCCGCTTTCCCGAGATCACCAAGGCCCTGCTCAAGTACCGCTTCAACCGGCTGGACGGGGCCAGGCGCTACGCCCGGGAAAACGGCCACCAGGGCGCCATGTACCCCTGGCAGACCGCTGATACGGGCGACGAAGAAACCCAAGAGGTCCACTACAACCCCGAATCCAAGAAGTGGGGGCCGGACCTGTCCCGGCGCCAGCGCCACGTGTCCATTGCCGTGTTCTACAATACCTGGCGTTACGTGCGCTGCTCCGGGGACACCACTTTTCTCAAGGAATACGGCGCGGAACTGATGCTGGAGATCGCCCGGTTCTGGGCGTCCATAGCCGAGTTCGATGAAGGGGATGGCCGCTATCACATCGAAGGGGTCATGGGCCCGGACGAGTTCCACGAAAAGCTGCCGGACTCGGACAAGCACGGCCTGAGGGACAACGCCTACACAAACGTCATGGTGGTCTGGCTCCTGGAAAAGGCGCTCGAGTTGGTGGAAAGCTTTTCCCCCGCCGACCTGGAGCGGTTCAAGGACAAAATCGATTTTGACAAGGCCGAGTGCGAGCGCTGGCAGGAGATCGACGACAAGCTCAACGTGATCATCGGGGATGACGGCGTGATCAGCCAGTTCGACGGGTACATGGCCTTGCAGGAACTGGATTGGGACCACTACCGGGAAAAGTACTACTCCATCCACCGCATGGACCGGCTGCTCAAGGCCGAGGGAGACTCCCCGGACAACTACAAGGTGGCCAAGCAGGCCGACACGCTCATGATGTTCTACGTGCTTCCCCCGGACGAGGTGCTGCGCATCCTCAACAAGTTGGGTTACTACCTGGACATGAGCGGCGTGGATCTGGCCCGGGTCAACTATGAGTACTACGAGCCGCGCACCAGCCACGGGTCCACCCTGAGCAAGGTGGTGCACGCCGTGATCTCCAGCTTTCTGCCCGGCGCGGACGAGTCCTGGGATTGGTTCGTTGAGGCCATGGAATCCGACATCCACGACACCCAGGGCGGGACCACCATCGAGGGCATCCACACCGGGGTCATGGCCGGGACCCTGGACGTGATCGTACGCAGGTTCGCGGGCATCGAGTTCCTGGACGGGAAAGTGAACATCCATCCCAGTTTGCCCGAGCACTGGACCGAGTTGCGGCTCAAGCTCAAGCACCGCCGGGTCTGGTATTCCTTTGTGATCGAGCGGGACAAGGTCCGGGTGGCGGCGGAGGGCCGCTCCAAAAAGCCGGTGCGCCTCATCACGCCGGGCAAGATCCTGGATTTGCCCTTGGGCCAGGAGGTGGAAGTGGCCTTGGACTGACCCGGCCGGCGGGTCAGGCCAGGGTGTTGTGAATGGTCTTGCGCAGGTCGTCGAAATCCACGGGCTTGGACACGTAGCCGTCCATGCCCACTTCCAGGAACCGCTGCTTGTCGCCGACCATGGCGTGGGCGGTCAGGGCGATAATGGGAATTTTCGCCTTGGCCGGGTCAGTCATGGCGCGAATGGCCTTGGTGGCCTCCATCCCGTCCATGACCGGCATGCGTATGTCCATGAGCACCAGGTCAAAGTCCTCGTCCCTAACCATGTCCAGAGCCTGCCTGCCGTTTTCCGCCAAGCGGGGGAAAAAGCCTTGCTTGGTCAGCATGTGCATGAACACGGTGCTGTTGTCCCTGTCGTCCTCCACCACCAGGATTTTCAGCCGGGTTGGGGCGTCTTGGTCCATGCCGGAGAGCTGCTGTTGCGCTGACTCCCGCTCGTCAAAGATCTGCAGGGCAGTGGTGAAGTAGACCGTGGTGCCGAGTCCCAGATCACTTTCAATGGCCATGTCGCCGCCCATGAGATCCACCAGCCGCTTGACGATCCTCAGCCCCAGGCCGGCTCCCGTGGGGCGGCTCGTTTTGGGGGAGCGGAGTTGGGTAAAGGCCTCGAAAATTTGGTCCAGGTGTTCCTGGGGAATGCCCATTCCGGTGTCGGTAACGGAAAACAGGATGCGGCTGACTCCCGGACTCAACTCCGGCAGGGCATGGGCTTCAATGCCCACCGCGCCTTGTTCCGTGAACTTGACCGCATTGCCGGTCAGGTTGAACAACACTTGCCTGATCCGGGTCACGTCGCCCAGTAGGAGGTCCGGAATCTTCTCGTCCACAAAGACATCCATTTCAAGGCCCTTGCTGCTTGCGGGCAATTGGAACACGTCAGGCACGGCGCCGAGCATCTGGCGTAGGGAAAAGGGCTCCGTGTCCAGGGTCAGCTTGCCCGCTTCGATGCGGGACAGGTCCAGGATGTCCGAGAGCAGTTGGGTCAAGTCCTGGCCCGAGCGGATGGCCACGTTGGCGTATTCCTGCTGTTCCTCGCTCAGGTCGGTGAAGGTCAAGAGTTGGAGCATGCCGAGCATGCCGTTGAGGGGCGTGCGGATTTCATGGCTCATGTTGGCCAGGAATTCGCTTTTGGCCGTGTTCGCGGTCTCGGCCTGTTCCTTGGCGTCCAGGAGTTCTTGTTGCATGGACATGCGCTGGGTGACGTTGTGGGCGATTTCCAGGGCGCCCACGATGTCTCCCAGGGGATTTTTCACGGGCACGCCCGTGATTTCCCAGTAGCTCTCTCCATCGACTCCCTTGACAAAGGGCTGGTGAAGGATGTCCGACTCAATTACGCCGGATTCCATGCAGGTCTTGACAGGACAACCCGGGCAGGGGGTACTGTTTTCCATAAGGACCATGTGGCAGGTCTCCCCGAGGATGTCCGGGACCACGTCCATGATGGCCTGGTTGGCCCATATCACACGCATGTCCTTGTCCACTTGGCGGATGCGGTCCGGAATGGAGTCCAGGATGGAACGCAGGCGTTCCTCGGTTTTTTCCGCTTCGTTTTCCGCGTTTTTCCGCGCCAGGACCTCTTGTTTCAGTCTGAGATTGGCCGCTGCCATGGATGCCAGGGTCGAAGCGGTGAAACTCAGGAGCTCGGCCTTGGAGGCAAGTTCCTCGCGGGGAATGGATGCCGTGCGGGCAATTTCGTCCCAAAATCCTTGGGGGTCGAGGCCCAGTTCTTGGGCATAGGACATGGTGCACTCTTTTCTGGGCTTGGAGCACGGCACCTGGCCCATGATGATGAATCCCACGTTCTTGTTGTCCACGATAATGGGCATGAACATGTCGCACAGGCCCGCATGGCAAGTGGCCATGGCGATTTCGCCGGTATGCAGCGCTTGGCTGGTCAGTTTGCGGCGCATTTCCAGGCAGCGGGCGCGGCCCTTTTCGGATGTCCGTACGTGCTTGTCGCAGATTTGGTGGAGGGCGGGGGTTTCAAGTTCCACCTCGCCCAGGGGGGTGGTGAGGGCGCAACGGATGCCCACGGCCCGGGAAAACCTCTCCAGCAGTTCCTGGACAGTGTCGCGGCCCACAAGGTCAAGCAGGGGGCTCTTGCCGGAATTCGTGTCCGGGGACACGGGGTCGGGCGTCTCGGTTCCGGATGGGTCGGACATGCTGTTTCGTGCCTTGTGTCAATGAAAACGTTTGTCAAGCCGATAGCATGGAAACGCTTCTCCCACAATACGCTTGCGGGTCAGGCGGGAGCTCAAGGCATGGGGCGGGCCCTGGTTCGGAGCACTCTTTACGTTCAATTTTATAGCGTAGGGGTGGGGAATGGGAGATATTGTCCCCCAATCTAAGACCTCTGCATAATTGCCCGCTGGCTTTGTTGCCGAAAAAAAATCCATCGCTGCTGTCTTTATCCGTAGGGCTCGCAAGCTCGCCAACGGCTAAAGTTCGCCAGCGAACAATTCTGCAAAGGTCTCTGAAAAGGAATTACGCAGAGGTCTCAATCTGCCTGGAGGCGGACGGGCCTCGTGCAATTATGGGACTTTTCATCTCTGTACAGAGCAATGGCAGGCCATCAATCGCCGCAAGCGATGGAACGCATGCAAAGAATTCATTGGACAAGGTCCTGGGAGGGCGTCAACATACATCTTTTTCAGGCCTTTCGGGCCAAGCAACAGACAATAAGGAGCAAGACAGCATGGGCATGGAAAGCCAGATGGCGATAGACGTCAACCCCGTAGCAGCGGCCGTGGTCATTCTCCTGCTGCTGGGAATCTTGGTGGTGTATTACATCTTCATGGTCCGGGCCGTGACCCAGATGCTGCGGGCAGGGGCCTCGCCCGTGCTGTTGGTCTTCGCCTTCATCGCCTTGATCCCCTTCCCCTTGATCCTGATCCTGGGGCTCATGATCCTGATCATTTGGTCCATCCACAAGAAGGACCTGCAGGCGGCACCAAGTTCCGGCTGATACACAGACGCGGCGGAGCCCTATCCTGAAGCGACCACTTTGTTCCGGCCCGTTCGTTTGGCTTGGTAGAGTCGGTTGTCAGCCCTTTTCAAGAGGTTGTCGACCGGGTCCGGCCCGCTGTTGATTTGGGCACAGCCCAGGCTGACCGTGAGCCGGAGTTCCACCCCGCAGGCCTTGATCGGGGTGTCCTGGATTACGCGGCGGATGCGCTCCGCCACTTGGGCGGCAGCCTGTACGTCCGACTCGGGCAGCAGGATCGCGAATTCTTCCCCACCCATGCGGCCCAGCATGTCGGAATCTCGCAGCTCATTATTTGAAAGGTTGACGATCCCTTTGAGGGCCATGTCGCCTGCCTCGTGACCATGGGTGTCGTTCACGGCCTTGAAATGGTCGATATCCAGCACCAACAGGGACAGGGGGTGGCCGTAGCGGAGGGAGCGCGAGGCCTCCTTGGCGGCGGTGTCGATGAAGTGCCTGCGGTTTGCCACACCGGTGAGAAAGTCCGTGTTGGCGATTTCCACGAGACGTTGCTCCGCAAGCTTGAGCGGGGTCACGTCAACCACCGCACCATGGTAGCGAATGGGCCGGCCCTCGTCGTCCTGGTCGACCAGCAAGCTGCCCGAGAGGTGAAGCACCTCCCCGTTGCGATGCTGCACCCGAAACGCCAGTTCCGTGCTCCCGCCTTTTTCCAGGGCACGTTCCATGTCCTGGAGCACATCCTTTTTCTCATCTGGGTGGACCCGCTCAATGACCGCTTTGAAAGAAGGCGTTGCTTCCCGTGGGTCGATGTCGAGCAACTGAAACAAGTACTCTGACCAAAATCCCTCGCCGCTGCGCAGGTCCCGCTCGAAATCTCCCATGCGGGCGATGTGTTGCGCCTCTTGCAAGCGTTGCTCGCTGTGGGCAAGCGCCTCCTGGATACGCGTCTTATCCGTGATGTCGCGGGCGCTGACAACCACGGCGGTAATTTCCCCTTGCCTCGACCAATAGGGGTAATAGGTCACTTCCAGGTGGCGATTTCCCGTGGCAGGGAGATTGAACCAGGAATCATAGACAACGGTCTCGCCGGAAAAACACCGGTCGATTCGAGGCTTAATGACGTTCTCGAATGGGACGCGGCCCAGGACATCGGCCACATGCTTGCCTACGATATCTTGCTCGCACATCTGGAAAGTCGTGAGGTAGGAGTCGTTTACAATTTGGTAGGTATAGTCTTTGTTGACCATGGAAACGAGGTCCGGGGTTGAGCGGATAATAGTTTCGTATTGACGCAGTTCCCTTTCCAGACCCTTTTGGCGCGTAATGTCGCGGTTGCTGGCCCTGCGGCCCAGCCAATTACCGTTACTGTCGTAAATGGGGCGGCAGAGGTGTCCGATCCAAACTTGGCGGCCGTTTTTGTGTATGATGCGGAACTCGTCATAGTGGTGGGGAGATTCCGACACTGCGTTGGTCATGGCCCCAGAGTATCTCTCAATGTCCGTGGGATGGAGAATGCGGTTGACCAGATCCGGGTCGGCCAAGAACTCCTGGGCCTTGTATCCGGTCAGCTCTTCACTGGCCGGGGAGACGTATTCGAACTCGCCGGCAGGAGTTATCCACCATTCCCAATCCCCGGCGTATTCCGCGATTGAGCGGAACCGTTCTTCCTCTTCACGCAGCGCCCTTTCCAGCAAGACCCGGACAGTGATGTCGATGTGCGAGACGACAGCCCCTGCGAGGCCTTCATCGGATACGAGTGGGGCGGCCTGCATCAGGAACCACCGTTCAACATCGTGTGAATGGCAGGGGTATTCCAGGGAAAAGCCATCGGCTTGGCCCCCCAACACGGAACGGAGGCCTTCAGCAACTTGTCCGGCCTCTTCAGCCCCATACAGGCTTGGCCTTTCGCACTCCGCAAGGTAACTCGTCCCCAAGCCGCAGCTTTCCGGTCCGTTGTTCTCCCTGCAGAATTCCCGCCACGCATTGTTGACCAGAATGATGTTGCCCAAAGCGTCGAGCACGGCAATATGTTGGGGCAGGGCGTTGATGACCGCCGCGAGGTTTTTGGACGAAAAGGGGGAAGGCATCTCGGCTCCGGGTCCACCGTACGGTTGCAGTGTGAATACTCGGGGTCGGGAAAGCGTCAGCGCCATACAAACAGGCCCATGGGGAATGGACGAGCCCTCATGAGCCTGGGTGTAATGACCCTCGGATCGGATACAATACGGATCAAAAGATTGTCCAGTATCCGGTCAATTCAAGGGAAAAGGACAACAGCCGCCGGGAGGCCTACAGCTTGGATTTGAGCACCAAGTCCGTGATCGGGCCGCGCGACTTGTCGCCCTTGAGCACGATGTGGGCGTAGTTGGCGAATCCCTTGAACTTGCGCACGATCCAGTTCAGGCCGTTATTGGATTCACTGAGATAGGTGTTGTCCACCTGGCTGGTGTCGCCCAAACACACGCACTTCACGCCTTCGCCCATGCGGGTCAGCAGGGCGCGGATCTCGGAGCGGGACAGGTTCTGGGTCTCGTCGATGATCACAAAGGCGTTTTCTATGTTCATGCCCCGGATGTAGGCCAGGGGCAGGATTTCGATTTTCTTGGGGTTGTAGCGCAGGGGCTCGTCGTTGGGATTGAGGAAAAGTTTGTTGGTCGGGCGCATGGCGTGCAGCTTGAGGATCAGTTCAAAGATGTACTTGACGTAGGGCTCCATTTTTTCCTTGATGTCGCCGGGCAAGTAACCGAGCTTGGCGCCCACTTCAATGGTCGGCTTGACCACGTAAATCTTTTCAAAGAAGCGCTTTTCCAGGACCAGGTACAGGCCCGCGGCCAGGGCCAGGAAGGTCTTGCCGAATCCCGCCTCGCTCTGGATGGAGACCAAGTCGATGTCAGGGTTCTGCATCAAGGCCATGGCCAAGTTCTGGTACACGGTGCGCGGCTTCACGTTCCACAGGTTCAGGGTGTAGTTGATCAGCTCCTCGCCATCGGAGCCGTGGAACAGCGGCTTGCCCTCGCGCCAGGAAAAGCTGTTCAAGACGGGGTCTTCGCCGTCCTCCACAAAGCCGGTGTAGCGCTGGGACTCGGACTCAAAGGGCAGGGAGTCCTTGAACTGCTCGCTCTTGATCCCATTCATCCCGGCCTGGAGCTGGAGGATCTTGTCGTTGGTGACCAGGATCGGGTCGGCCACGTCCTCGCAGTCCTGGATCTCGCGCAGGATGTGGTTGTCCACCACCTCCTCGGTAAAAGGCGAGATGGAGGAGTCGTTGTGGATGAAGTGGATGCTGTCCTTGTTGGCCAGCATCACGTCCACGGCCTTGGAGACGATGTGGCGAAGGCGGGTGTTGGATTTGAGCTGATTCAGCTCAATGAGCACATGGTACGGAATGAATATTTCATTGTCTTCCCCGTTCTTGAGTTTGGTAATGGAATGGGGATTTTCAATGAGTACGTTGGTGTCCAGGACATAGTTCTTTTTTTGGCTCATGGATGATCCGGCTGGCTTGGTGTCGGTGGAGAAATTCAAACCGCGGGATGCGGCCCGTTGCCGACGGATGAGACGAAATTAGCGTAAAATATTTTTCCGCCGGAGTAAAACCGGCGGAAAAGGAAAACACAAGCTCTGCAAGGGACGCGGCAGGTCCGGTCGAAAGAGTATCGGCTGCACTGCTGGGCATCAAGTGATCAGCTCGAAACAACACCTGGCTTTAGCCGAAGCGACCGGTGATGTACTGCTCGGTGAGGTCCTCTTCCGGGCGGCTGAAGAGGCGGGCAGTCTCGTTGACCTCGATCACGTCGCCCATGTGGAAGAACGCGGTGCGGTCCGAGACACGGGCCGCCTGCTGCAGGGAGTGGGTGACGATGACGATGGAAAATTTCTTTTTGATCTCAAAAATGAGTTCTTCGATCTTGCCCGTGGCAATGGGGTCCAAGGCGGAGCAGGGCTCGTCCATGAGCAGCACCTCGGGATTGACCGAGATGGCGCGGGCGATGCACAACCGCTGCTGCTGGCCGCCGGACAGGCTGGTGCCCGGGCTCTTGAGGCGGTCCTTGACCTCGTCCCACAGACCCACGCGGCGCAGGGCGCTTTCCAGGGCTTGCTCGACCTCGTCCTTGGTGTGGGCCATGCCGTGGATGCGCAAGCCGTAGGCGATGTTCTCCCAGATGGAGCTGGGAAAGGGATTGGGCTTTTGAAAGACCATGCCGATGCGGCGGCGGATGGTGACCACGTCGAGCTTGCGGTCGTAGATGTCCTCATCCTTGAGGGTGATCTTGCCCACCACGCGGCAGGACTCGATGGTGTCGTTCATGCGGTTGAGGCAGCGCAGGAACGTGGATTTGCCGCACCCCGAGGGACCGATGAAGGCGAGAACGCTGTTGCCTTCAATGTCCATGGAAACGGTGTTGATGGCCCGGAAGTCGTCGTAAAAGACGTCCACGTCGCGGCAGCTCATCAAGGGATTGTCCACAAAGGAAGCTTCCAGGGCCTTGGGATTGGGCTTTCTTTCAGCGGCGGCTAGTTCGGTCATGGTCGTTTTGCGCCTGATGGGTTGAGTTTTTGTGAAGAGGGGACCGGCCGGAGCCGGCCCCCATTTTCTGCTTCAGCTCTCTTGGCGGCCTAGAGGTCGTCGAGGGAGATGATGGACAGGTCGGCGCCGGCAGCGGCAAAAGCAGCGCGCTCTTCGTCAGGCATGGGGATCATGCCCTTGTCGGCCAGGTAGCCGTCGTTGCCCCAGGTAGCCTCGGCGGTGAACTCAGCCAGGTACTCGGCGATGCCGGGGATGACGCCCACGTGGGCTTTCTTCACGTAGAAGAACAGAGGACGGGACACAGGGTAGTCGCCGGAAGCGATGTTGTCGAAGGTGGGCTCAACGCCTTCCACCAAGGAACCGTGAATCACGTCAGCGTTCTGATCCAGGAAGGAGAAGCCGAAGATGCCCAGGGCAGCGGGGTTGGCTTGCAGCTTCTGCACGATCAGGTTGTCGTTCTCACCAGCGTCGATGTAAGCGCCGTCTTCGCGGATGGTGTGAGCAACGGCCTTGAAGTCAGCCTTTTCCATGGCCTTGATGAACTCGTAGGTCTTGGCGCCCTTTTCCATCACGAGCTCCAAGAAAGCGTCACGGGTACCGGAGGTCGGCGGGGGGCCGAGCACTTCGATGGCCACGTCGGGCAGTTCAGGGTTGATCTCGGACCACTTGGTGTAGGGGTTGGCAACCAGGGTCTCGGAACCGTCAGGATTGGGCACTTCAGCAGCCAGGGCCAGGAACAGCTCTTGGCGGGTCAGGGTCAGCACAGGGGCGTTGATATCGTTGGCGATAACAATGCCGTCGTAACCGATCTTGATCTCGACCACTTCCTCAACACCGTTCTCGATGCAGGTCTCGAGCTCGGATTTTTTGATGCGGCGGGAAGCATTGGTGATGTCGGGGTGCTCAACGCCAACGCCGGCGCAGAACAGCTTCAGGCCGCCACCGGAGCCCGTGGACTCGATGGTGGGGGTGGGGAAGTCGGTCTTTTGACCGAATTGCTCGGCAACAACCGTGGCGAACGGATACACGGTGGACGAGCCCACGATGGAGATGTAATCGCGCTGAGCCTGGGCGATGACGCTGGCGGAAAAGCACAGCACCATGGCCGCCAAAGCAAACAACAGTACACACTTACGCATGGAATCCTCCTCAACTGGTTTGTTACAATAGCCGTTTGTCGCTCCCGCATGAACACCATGCGGTTAAGGCAATATGTCAACGGTAATCCAGCTACCATTGCCTCTCGAATTTTTTGCGCAGGAAAATCGCCACCGCGTTCATGGCCACCAGGAAGGTCAGCAGAACCATGATCGCAGCTGCGGTGCGCTCCAAGAAAGCCCGTTCCGGGCTGTCCGCCCAGAGGTAGATCTGAACGGGCAGAACCGTGGAGGGATCGGTGAACCCTCCGGGCACGTCCACGATAAAGGCCACCATGCCGATCATGAGCAGGGGCGCGGTTTCGCCCAGGCCCTGGGCGAAACCGCGCCCCTGCTCATGATCGGCATG
>QZKZ01000338.1 GCA_004796465.1 Desulfovibrio sp. | reverse complement strand
CCCCACGCTGCTCGGCCTCTCCCCCCAGTTCAACATCAGCGAATCAGACGACGTCAAGACCCGGCTCTCCAAAAAGGTGGATTCGCTTTTCGAGCGCGCCCAGGTGCTCCTGGACATGCGCCGCAACATGCCCCAGGTAGTGCTCCTGGTGTACAAGGACTACGTGCAGGTCCAGTCCGTGTTCAACACCTACTTCGCCAATACGCCGGGCACTGCCCCGCGCTCCTGGTACGTGTTCGAGTACCGCTCCGTGTACATCAACCTGAGCGACCTGTTCCCGGGCATGCTGGCCCACGAGATGGCCCACCACATCATCGACCATTACCTGCAGGTCCGTCCGGCAGCAGGCAGCGCGGAGATGCTGGCCGTGTTCGTTGAAAAGAACCTGTTCGACTAAAGGCCATGGCCCAACCCCGCTATTCCCGCCCCCACGAGTCCGAGTCCTGGGACAGTTCCCTGGACAAAGGCCTGCGCGAGGAGCTGGCTGCCATCTGCCACGAAATCCGCACGCCCATGAACATCGTGGCAGGCATGATCGACCTGCTCATGCGCACGGACCTGGACGCCAAGCAGCAGGGCTATCTTGACGCGCTCAAGGGCGCATCCGAGCACCTTCTCTCGCTCATGAACGACGTGCTGGACTCCTCCAGGATCGAATCGGGCAAGCTGGAATTGGACCAACTGCCCTTTGACCTCTACAAGCTCTTGGAAGCCAATGTGAACGCCCTGCACCTGCAGTCCCAGCTCTCGGAGTTCGATATCTACCTGGAGCTGGGCGACACTGTGCCCCAACACGTGGTCGGCGACCCCCGCCGCCTCAACCAGGTGCTGTTCAATCTCATGTCCAACGCTTTGAAGTACACGGACCAGGGCAACATCACCTTGGCCGCACACCTGGAAGGGATCGAGGGACAAGAGGCCAAGGTGCGCTTCAGCGTGGCTGACACCGGCCCGGGCATTGCCCCCGAGGATCAGTCCCGCATCCTGGCCAAATACGAACAAGGGGCCGAGGCCAGGGGCGGCACAGGCCTGGGCCTGTTCATCTCCAAACGGCTGGTCGAACTCATGGGCGGGGAGATATCCCTGCACAGCGAGCTGGGCCAAGGCGCGAACTTTTCCTTTGCCATAGACCTGGCCATTGACCTGCACCCCGAGGCAGATACGTCCCTGGACCCGGATAGCGAGGAAAACAGCTCCAACGCCCACATCCTGGTGGCCGAGGATTTCCCCACCCAGCGGACCATGATTACCGCGCTCCTGGAAGCCAAGGGCTACACCGTGAGCGGCGCGGCAGACGGCCAAGAAGCCCTCGACATGGTCAGCAGCCAACTCACGGAAAGTGGCCCAGCCCCCTTTGACCTCATTGTCATGGACATCCAGATGCCGCGCATGGACGGACTCAGCGCGGCCCGCCACATCCAGGCCCTGTTTCCCGAGAACACCCCGCCCATCCCCATCGTGGCCCTGACCGGAGACGTACTCACCGTGGACCGTGGCCTGTGCCTGGAAGCCGGCATGTGCGACTACGTGCGCAAACCCGTGCACGCCCGCGACCTGTACCGGGCCGTGGAACGCAACCTCAGCGGCGCGGCCCGCTGCGTAACCGAACCCGACCGCGCCGTGGATTTCGCCAAGGCCCTGGACCTCATGGACGGACAACGCGACGTGCTCATGGTCACCTGCCTGGCCGTGATCGGCAACTTCCCCATCCGGCTGGTGGAACTGCAAGAAGCCGCCTCATCCCAAGACTGGGAAAACATGCGCCGCATCGCCCACTCCTTCAAATCCACAGCCCGCACCCTGGGCGCGGAAACCCTGGCCGACACAGCCCTGGCCATGGAAACCGCACTCACCGAAGACCGCAGCCACGACGCCCAAACCCTGCTCACAGAATTCGAACCCCAAGTGGAAACCGTAATCAACGAAATCGAACGCTTCATCCAAGGCGGGTAGGGGAACGTCAAAGGATAACGTCAAAGGATAACGTCAACGGATGACGGCATGGGGTGGGCGGGCTTCGCCCGTTACGGCTACGGCTACGTCAACGTCAACGGAATTACGGCGCTGGTTAAGCGGGCTTCGCCCGTTACGGATGGACGGCAACGGCAACGTCAACGTCGTGGGGCTCTGCCCCACACCCCGCAAGGGCATGATGCCCTTGACCCCATTTGGTTTAGCGAAAGAGAGAAGTAACACCTGACGTTTTCGACTTACTCCTGAAGGGAGGGGGCGAATTAGGTTTCTTGAGAGAATGGAGCCGTCGGCTAGCCAGTCTTTCATAGCCTTTGTTTCACCAAAGCTTCGCATAATCTCACCAGCACCCCCACAAGAGCCCACCCCAACCCCACAGGAGACCACCCCAACCCCAAACAAGGTCAAGGGGATTATCCCCTTGCGGGGTGTGGGGCAGAGCCCCACGACGTTGCCGTTGCCGTTGCCGTAAATCCGTAACGGGCGAAGCCCGTATAAACTCCAGCCTTTATCCGTTGACGTTCTCCGTTGACGTAATCTTTTGACATTCCCCTGTTGACATTTTCAAACGTTAGATTAGAATGTTTGAAGATTTGGCAATGGCAAGGATACTGGAGCGTTCAGCAAGAGGGAGAGGTATGAGACTGAAAATATTGCATGTAATTGTGGTTGTTGTGGCGCTGGTGGCGCTGCCTGTGTTGGGCTTGGCCCAGGGTGGTTTGGTGCAGCTTGGCGAGGGCATATACGCTTATGCCGACGTGGGTGGCGAGGACCCGAACAATGTGTTTGCGGCCAATGTGGGTGTGGTTGTGGGCGAGGACGGCGTGCTTGTGGTGGACACCTTGACCTCGGCCGAGGAGGCGGAAGTCCTGCTCGCGGATATTCGCGGGGTCACGGACAAGCCCATCCTCTACGTGGTCAACACGCACTATCACTTGGACCATGCCCTGGGGAACAACGTGTTCGCCAGGGAAGGGGCTGTGATCATCGGGCATGCCCGCTGCAGGGAGGCTCTGCTTGCCTCGGGCGAGGAGCAGCTGGCCAATCCCGAGATGATGGGTTTGCCCCCGGATTTCTGGGCCAATACCATCATTGAAGCGCCCACCCTGGCCTTTGAGCAGGAACTGGTCATTGACCTGGGCGGCAGGACCGCCACGGCCAAGTACCTGGGATGGCCTTCGCACTCGGCGGGCAGCGTGGTGGTGGTCCTGGAACAGGAGAGCGTGATTTTCACCGGCGACATCTTGTTTACCGACTTCCACCCCTTCTTGGGCGAAGGCGACCTTGAGGGCTGGGCCAAGACTTTGGACGCCATCGCAGCCATGGACATGGAGCACATTGTGCCGGGGCACGGCCCCTTGTCCACCAACCAGGATCTCATGGACATGAAGGCCTACCTGGCTGAGTTCGACGCCATGGCCACGGAACTGGCCGCGTCCATGGACGACCCCGAGCAGATCACCGCGGCCATGCTGGAGAAGCTGCCCCAGCGCAGCCTCGGGGACTTCATCGTTGGCTTCAACATTATGATGCGCTACGCTCCTCCTGGCGAGGGGGAGTACGTTCATTAGAGCGCGAAAGACATACATGGCGGCGCGGAAGAGACCCATGCTCTTCCGCGCCGCATCTTGAGGGGGGATGCATGACCGACTCATCCGGCAAGGACCGTCGCATGGAAATCCTGGAAGCGGCCAGGACCTGTTTGGCCCGTTACGGCTTCGACAAGTTGACCATGGAGGACGTGGGCAAGGAAGTGGGCCTGAACAAGGCGTCGCTGTATTACTATTTCAAGAACAAGGAGACCTTGGTCTCCGAAGTCATTGGCGCGGAAATGGGCCAAAGCGTGGCTGAATTGCAGGCCAAGGTTGAGTCCGAGACCGGATGCGAACAGCGCATTACCACGTATCTGGTGGAACGCTTCCGTATCTATCAGCGTGTGTCCAACCTGCACAACCTGTCCCTGGGCAATTTCCGCCAAGTGGGGCCGACCCTCAGAGCCCTGTACAAGGACTACAAAGTCCAAGAAATCGCGTTCCTGGCCACCATCCTCGATTACTGCGTGGCGGAGAACGCCATCACTGACTGCGACACCACCCACCTGGCCTCGGCCATCCTGTCCGTGGCCGACGGCTTTAAACTGGAAGTACTCAACGATCCCTCCCTGCCGCCACACGCACCCGTCGACTACTCCATAATCGAAAAAGAAGTAGTGTTCACCGTGTCCCTTATGCTCAAAGGAATGGCTGGGAAAGGGAACGTCAAAGGATAACGTCGACGGATAACGTCAAAGGATTACGGCATATGGGGGGGCGGGCTTCGCCCGTTACGGATGGACGGCAACGTCAACGGCAACGTCGTGGGGCTCTGCCCCACACCCCGCAAGGGGATGCGCCACAGGCATAAGAGAATCTAGGACCTAGCGGCCCAAGATTCTCTAAATCGCCTTGACCTTATTTGGGTCTGGAGTGGTCTCCAGGTGGGTTGGTAAAGAGACGAGCGCGAAGCTTTGGAGGTACAAAGGTTTCGAATGACTGGTTGTCCGACAACTCTATCTCTCAACATCCGAATTCGCCCCACCGTTTCAAGAGCAAAGCAATACTGTTAGGTCATGCCTTTACCCTTCGCAAAACAAATGGGGTCAAGGGCATCATGCCCTTGCGGGGTGTGGGGCAGAGCCCCACGACGTTGCCGTTGTTCCGTTGACGTTGCCGTAATCCGTAACGGGCGAAGCCCGTATAAACTCCAGCCTTTATCCGTTGACGTTATCTGTTGACGTTATCTGTTGACGTTTTCTTTACTCTTCATGCTCAGGCCGTGTTTTTTGAGCAGTTGGTAGAGTCTGCCACGGGTGATGTCGGCCAGGAGGCAGGCGGTTTTTACGTTGTTGTTGGATTCATCCAGGAGCCGGGCCAGGTAGTGGCGTTCGACTTCCAGGGAGATGGCTTCGCGCAGGTTTTTGAGTTGGGGCAGGGGCGATGCGGTGAGCAGTTGTGCGATGCGCAGGACCGAGGGGTCGGGTTCGCGTGGGGT
>QZKZ01000408.1 GCA_004796465.1 Desulfovibrio sp. | reverse complement strand
TCGTATGTGCTGTGACGCATGGTTTTTCCCAATGGTATCCTTTTTGATACTACATATGAAAAATATGCCTACTTGCGCGTTTCGATGTACAGGTTACTATCTCCATACCACGGCTGAAGTCAATTACCCACACCACTTACCCCATACCAACCACACGCAAGGAGTTTTCATGGACGCTGTTGAAATGATCCAAAACCGCAGAAGCATCCGCAAGTACAGGAACGAGAAGGTCGATAGGCAGACCATGCAGGAGATCATTGATATTGCCCGCTGGGCGCCTTCCTGGGCCAACTTCCAGATCGCCCGCTACACCCTGGTCGACGACGAGGCTGTCATTGCCAAGCTCGCCACTGACGGGGTCAAGGGCTTTGTCTACAATGTTAAGACATTGGAGAACGCCAAAGGAGTGGCCGTGCTGAGCTTTGTCAAAGGAAAGAGCGGCAAGCTCGACCTGGAAAAAGACGAGTACGCCACCTCCAAGGCCAATGTCTGGGAAGTGTTCGATGCGGGCATCGCCTGCCAGACCTTTTGTTTGGCAGCCCATACCAAGGGCGTGGGCACCTGCATCTTCGGCGTGATCGACGAGCAGTCCATCTCTGAAATCGTGGGGTTGCCCGAGGAAGAGACCGTGGCCGCGCTGATCGTGTACGGCTACCCGGACGAACAACCGCCGGCCACCAAAAGGAAAGACACGGCAGACATCATGCGCTTTGTTTAGGCGGAAACACACCTCCACCAGTCGGGGCTGCCTCCCTGGCCACGGAAGACGCCGCCTTCAAAACAAAGGTGGCGTCTTCCTCTCCTGGCCATTGCTCCCAAGCCATTGGCATCATATATAATACTCGGGCTGCTTGGGCTCGGCATACAGAGTAATGAGCCTGTTCTGCGCATCCATGACCGGACCCGGTTTCATGGTTCTGGCGTTGTGCGGGCACTTCTTGATGCAGGCACAACACGTGATGCATTTGACCTGGTCAATCCGGGAACTGTTGTCAGGGTCCACCGCGCCCATGGGACAGACCTCCGCGCAAACGCCACACTGCACGCACTCGTCACTCACGGAAATGAAATCAACGTCCCACAGATTGGTCCGCCCTTCATAGGGAAAGGAACCCGGCACGGTCACTTCGGCGAGCTGCGTGTGAGAAGACACGGATTGTAGCTTGTCGCGGACTTTTCCGCCAAACTCGCGGGCATGGCGCAAGTCGTCCGCATTGGGGCGTCCCTGCGCTGTGGGCGCGTTGTCGCTTGAGAACGAGTGCTCGCCAATGTAGGCGGCCCCGGCAATGGGCAGGAATCCCCGCTCGGCAACAACATCCCTGAGCTCCAGCAAAGCGTTTTCATAGGCCCGGTTTCCATAGACAACAACGCAGACAGCAGGCGTGTTCTCCGCTTGCATGGCGCCCAGCCACTCCTCCAGCAAAGCCGGCACCCTGCCCATGTAAACGGGCACCGCGATGACCAGCAGTTCATTGTCGGACATGCTGAGGGACTGCTTTCGCGCCGCGGGCGTGGTGATATCAATAAGCTCGACAGTACCGAGACCAAGGCCCATCCCCTCGGCAATCCCCTGCACAACTCTCTTGCTGGTCCCTGTGGGGGAAAAGCATACCAGCTTCACGCTTTTCATTTCCATTTCCTTGCCTCCTTCACTCAGGCACTTCTCTTACAAGTAACGCCGTGGGTTCGTCTTTCTCAACCCGGTTGCCAATCGAAAAGTTGTGTCAATCGTCTCGTTTTCGTTACGTTGCGTAACGTAACGAAACTTGCTATCCCTTGTCAAGCATGGCAAAAAACTTTCAGCAAGAACTGAGGAGAAAGCATGGCCAAGGCAAAAATCGGGCGTCCCAGATGCGGAAAATCCCAGGAAGCGATTCTTGCTGCGACCCACGACCTATTGCAGGAAAAGGGTGGCGCAGGCCTGACCATCGAGGCCATCGCCAAGCGGGCCGAAGTGGGCAAACCCACCATCTACCGCTGGTGGCCTTCTCTCGCGGATATCGTGCTGGAGGTGCTGCTCAGCCAGGCGGACACGGAAATTGCAGCCCCTTTGGATGCGCCCTTGCAAGAAACCCTGCGCCAGTTCCTGAGGCGGTCCATGCAGGTCATCACTGACGGGGCCGGGGTCCATCTCCGCTTTCTCATGGCCCATGCCCAACAAAATGAAACCTTCAGGGAGCGGTTCCGGGAAAACTTCAATGCCGTTCGGCGCAACGCCTTGCGCTCGGTCTTTCAGCAGGCGCGGGAAAAGGGGGAAATCTGCGCCGAACAGAACCTTGATTTACTGGTGGACCTCATTTTCGGGGCCATGTGGTACCGCCTACTCATTGGGCACGCGACCCTGGACCAAGCTTTTGCCGATGAATTGACCGAGTCGGCCATGCGTTTGGTCCAGGCAGGGCCTGCATAGAAAAGTCCTGGAGACACCCTTGGAAAAGCCTTTGATACGAATAGAACGGCTCGCAACCCTCACTCCCCGTCAATTCGACGATCTCTGCGATTTACTCGTGGACGCCGTGGAAAGCGGCGCTTCCGTGGGGTTCCTGTCCCCCATCTCCCGCGCCACGGCATCTGAGTATTGGCATGGCGTGGAAGCGGCCATTGCCTTGGATCTGGTGCTTTTTGCAGCGGAAGTCGAGGGCAAGGTCGTGGGTTCGGTCCAACTGGTTCCCTGCCCCAAGGAGAACGGGCAACACCGGGCGGAAATCCAGAAGCTGTTCGTGCTGCGGGGCCATCAAGGACGGGGCATGGCCACACAGCTCATGCAGGCCGCTGAACAAGCCGCTGCCTCCATGGGAAGGACCCTGCTCGTGCTGGACACCCACGAGGGATCCCTGGCCGACGCCATGTATCCGGGGTGGGGCTGGCAACGGGCCGGCGCGATCCCGGACTATGCTGCCGGGCCGGACGGTTCCCTGCACCCTACGGTGTATTATTACAAGCGGATTGCACCGGAAACCGGTTGAACCTCCAATCCAGCTATTCCAAACGATTCCTGCGGGCCTGCAAACAACACTCGGTTTCCAGGTCCAAGGTCTCCCGCAACTCCCTGATGAACGCGTCCAGACCGGTGTACCGCGTTCCGTAGCCCAGATTGAACGCGTAATCCACGTAGTCCTGTGGATTGGCGCCCTGGACATGCTGGAGCAGGGTCTCAAGCTTGTCCAAGGCCTTGACCAACCGAGCTTCCGGGGTTTTAACGTACTCGTACTCCTCCCACAGGGACAACATCTCTTCCCGTAGTCCACAAGGAAGGGGCCGAAGCAGGTCGACCATGTCCTCGCGTTCCTGCTTGTCCTTAGGACCTTTCTGCTCGGGCGCGGGGATGTCCCCATGAATGGCTTCGCCAAGGTCGTGGACAATGGCGAGCTGCACGATCTTCAGCGGGTCAAGGGCCGGGTATTCACGGCAGGCGAGCAAGGCGAACAGGCTGAGCCGCCAACTATGTTCGGCTGTGCTCTCCTGCCTGCCCGTACGCGTCCATGTTGTCCGCAACGTGCTTTTCAGGGCCTCGGCCCTGCGCAGGAAATCCAGAAGACAAAATACGGAGTCAGCGTCAGGTGTTTCTGACATGGGTATCCTTCACTGCTGATTGGCCGGAACCCCGCGTTGCATTGCCAAAAGCCCGCGCTACAGGCTGATGGACGATTCCGGCCTGGAGAACGTTTCCTGGAGAATCTGGGCAAAGAGTCCGGCATGGTACCCGTCCACAAGGCCATGATGCGCTTGAAACGAATAGGGCATTGTTCTTGTGTCGCTGTTTTGGGAAATACGTCCCCAGGACAGCCTAGGGATGGAGTCGTTCCTGCTCACGTGAATGGGGTGCTGGATGCTGCTGAACGTGATCCACGGCAAGGACGTGATGTACAGCCAGTCGTCCCGGTACGGGTCGCCGAGATCCAAGCTGTCAGCTTGCCGGGCCTTATCCGTATTTACCTCAACTTCCCTGAAAAAGCGCGGACCATCGCCGTCAAACCTAGCGCGGCAATAATTGAACACATTATCCTTGCCCATGATGGTGAACGCGGGGTGTACTGATTCGTGTTCCACTACCTGGTCCCCGCGAATCCGGGTTTTCATCTCGGGGATGCAGTTGGCTGCATGGGAGGAGAGGTACAAGATCACGGAAAAAACCTTGATCCCGTGCTCCTTGGCAAAGGATTGCACGGCAGTGACGTCCAGTTCGAAACAGACGTTGAAGTGGGGATAATCCATGCCGGTAAAAAACTCGAAATGGCTTTTCCGGCTCCAAGTTTTGAGATCAATGATTTTCACGTCGCCTCCAAATTGTCTCCGCGCCTCTGATAACGCCGGTGCATCTGCACGTCCAGGGTTATGAGGTCCAAATGGGGACAAAAGAGCCAACTCCCGAAAAATCCACGGACAAAGCTTGCACTCAATGTCAACTACGGGTATATTTTGTTTGTAATAAGAGTACCATACACGCGGCATTCTATTGTTGAAACCTGAAATGTATACACCAAATGTATAGACCATAAATTACTCGCCGCAACGAGATGAGAACCTCAACACAGGATGTTATTATGAGCCATTCCTTCAATGACTCGCAGTTCCTGTTACACTCTATGGATCACTGTCCCGTTGGAATTATTATCACCTCTCGCACAGAGCATACTCAAATGTTGTGCAATGCTAAATGCCGTGAAATCCTCGATCTTCGGGTCGAACTTTCGAATAAAAGTAATATAATAGAGATACTGACTCAGTTGCACAGCATCGATGTCCATGGACACCCTATCGATATAAATGAACTTCCTATACTGAAATGCTTGGAAGAAAAAATGGATTGCGATTTGACATTTACTATATCACCCAACAACACCAAAAAAATCATACTCATGCGTTCATCACCGATCGCAGACAATAATGAAGTTACCGGATCAGTATCAACTGTAGAAGACATTACTGATTCATTTCTTCTACAAAACAACCTGGAAAGTGCAACATTACGTTTGAAAAATCTTTGGCAACTCACCAAAGGAGACTCTCCGTCAATTAAACAAGTCTGTGATGTTACTCTGGAAGCCATCGCTGAAATCACGAAAAGCAAGTATGGTTTTTATGGCTTTATGAGCGAAGATGATAAAGACATGATTATTCATTCCTGGACAGGTGAGACCATGAAGGGATGCACGATCATGGACAAGCCGTTCATATATCCCATTGAAAAAGCAGGACTCTGGGCCGAATCTGTCCGTCAAAGGCGACCCCTTGTTGTCAATGACTACCTCTCCAGCGATCTGCCCAAAAGAGGCTTTCCGGATGGCCATGTTCAACTGGAAAGCTTGATGGTCATCCCTCACTTCAGAGACGGCAAAATACACTCTGTCGCAGCAGTCGCTAATAAAGATTTTGGCTATGACGATGATGACGTCACCCGCATTCAAGGCTTCCTTGGCGATGTCCAGGCAATAATAAAGCGGGTTGAAGCGGAGACGCTGCTGAAAAAAAGCGAAGAGAAATATAGAAGTCTTGTGGAATTGATGAACGAAGGTGTCCTCGTCCTGGATAGCGAGAACATCGTCACCTTTGTCAACAAGAAAATATGCAAAATCCTTGGGCAGGAGTTTAGCGAAATAGTAGGGAACGCTTTTACAAACTTCACCCACGCAAGCAGCAAAGAGTTCTTCTTGGACCAGCAATTGTTAAGAAGAAACAGCATATCGGATCCTTATGAAATGACTCTGGTAAATCGGGCTGGTGATGAAGTTTTTGTCCTGGCATCTCCAACTCCTCTTCTTGATGATGACGGGCAATACAAAGGATCATATGAAATCATTACTGACATATCTCATATTAAAAAAATTGAGATGCAGTTACTTCAATCAAAAAAAATGGAGACCATTGGCCTATTAGCTGCGGGAATTGCCCACGAGATCAACACTCCTCTCCAGTTTATCATTGGAAACACAAGCTTTATAAAGGAAACAACTGACAAGCTTGCCGGGCTGGCTCGTTCCATGAAAAACATTTTCGCCGGCAACTCCTTCTCTTCTCCCTTGGAGACACTGCAGACCCTTGAGGAAATGATTGACGAGCTGGACATCGAATTTATCGCAGAGGAAAGCCCTGCAGCTATCAATGATTCAATAGAAGGACTGGACCGAATTTCCTCTATTGTGCATTCAGTTAAGCAATTCGCTCATCCGAGCACTGACGACCTCAAACCGATCAACATAAACGAAGAGATCACTAATGCGATAAATATTTCAAGAAATGAATGGAAACATAATGCCGAAGTTATAACTCAACTTGACACTAATCTACCAAAGACTCTTTGCATCACAAGTGACTTCAGCCAAATGGTGCTCAACTTGATTGTTAATGCATCCCATTCTCTACAGAACAAATTTATAGGTCCCGAAGAAAAGGGAACAATTACTATTACCACTTTCTACGACGACCACTTTGCAGGGATTTTAGTGGCAGACAATGGCCTGGGAATCCCTCATGATATTCAAGAAAAAGTATTTAGCCCCTTTTTCACAACCAAGGAAGTAGGTAAAGGTACAGGAATGGGCCTTGCCATAGTTCTCAAGATAGTTGAAAAACACAGAGGAAAGATTTGGTTTGAATCGACAGAAGGTGAAGGAACAACGTTTTATGTTCAACTTCCCATTCTGTCGCCTGCCTGAACCATTTACAGCCCTCTGAAAGGGCCTCGGCAGACCGCAGCCATTCATATCTCAGTCCACGAGCGAGGATTCTCCTCTGTTGGGCGACTCACAACACGGTCTCCCGTCCCAAGGGATAATTCAACTGGTCCACACGCCAACCCGCGCCCCCTTCCGTCTCGGGAAGAAGCACGTTGAGGCAGCAGTAGTCCTGCCCGAAACTGAACAGCCCTGCCAAATCAAGACCCAGGGCGTGGCAAAGCAGCGTCCGGTTGACCCCGCTATGGGCTACCACCAGGACATTCCCCTGACTCAAGGGGAGCTCTCCCAAGCAGGACTTTGCTCGCAACTGCACATCACGAAAACTTTCTCCGCCCGTGGGCCGGAAACCTGCAAGGTCAGCGCCCCGAGCCTCGTGCTCGCCGGGGAAACGCTCCTCCACTTCCTGCCGGGTCAACCCATGCCACTGGCCCAAGCATATCTCCCGCAACCTGGGATCGGCCATGAGCTGCACGTCGCGGCCGCGCAGCACGGCTCTAGCGGTCTCCTCGGCGCGGATCAGGTGG
>QZKZ01000060.1 GCA_004796465.1 Desulfovibrio sp. | reverse complement strand
CTCATGGGCGCCACACCCTCGGCCTGGCCGCTTTTCCAGCACATCACCGGGCTCAAGGGCAAGCTCAACATCAAGTACCGAGCCTTGAGCAGCGATGAAAAAGCCATGGCCTGGAAGGATCTCCTGGACAAGACCAGATCCAAGGACGGCTCCCTGCTCCTGGCCTTGTGCTCGTCGGGCAAGCGGGTCACCCTGGAAGACATGCTTGACGAGAGCTCGGCACTGGACCAATTCATCCTGGAACTGTTCGAGGCCACGGGCCACCCCACCCAGTTGGGGCACAGGGGCCCGCAAATAGTGGTCAATCCGCCCGACGACCAGCAAGCTGTTGGGTATGACGGCGTTCTCTATCTCGAACCCGGTGTGGAGGCCCCATGACCGACGCCCAGTGGCGCAAGATCGCCCTGTTCACCGACTTGACCGACGAGGAACTGGCCTTGGTCCAGCCCTTGTTTACCGTGGTGCTCAAACAAGCCGGGGAATACGTCATTGAGGAAGGAGAAAAAGGGGATGAGATGTTCATCCTGGTCAAGGGCAGGGTCAGGGTGACCAAGGCCATGATTCTCAAGGGCATGAAGCTTCCCCTGGCCGAGCTCAAGGACCCGCGCAAGGTCTTGGCCACTGTAGATTCCAACAAGTATCCCATTTTCGGGGAAATGGCGCTCTTTGACCATGACGTGCGCTCCGCCACGGTCGAGGCCATTGACGACAGCGAGTTTCTGGTCACCAACAGGGATCGTTTCTACTCCATGATAGACACTGCGCCCGCCCTGCTCTGCCGCTTGTTCATCATCCTGGGACGGCGCATGTCCCTCACTGTGCGCAAGAGTAACAGCGAACTGGTGAAGCTGACCACGGCTCTTGCCCTGGCCCTGACTAGGCAATAATTTATTATTCCGGATCCATGCAGTTTTTCCCGTGGTCTTGTGGAAAAATGCTAGAAAATGTATAGAGTGCGTATAACGTTGCTCAACTTTTTCAAGTTTTTCCAACGAGGCCAGCCATGAACGCTTGTCCCGTATTTCGGCATATCCCTGCCGTCTTGTGCCTTGTCCTGATTGCCGCGCTTGTGGGTTGCGGCAAAGTCAGCATCGGCTCGTCATCCCCGTCTTCCAGCCATCGGACTCCCCAGGCCACTGAAGCGCCAGCCGCAACCTACCGCCCCTATACCATCAACGGGGAGACATACTATCCCCTGAATTCTGCCCAGGGATATTCCGAGGAAGGCTTGGCCTCTTGGTACGGCAGGGATTTCCATGGCCGCCAGACAGCCAGCGGCGAAATCTATGACATGTACGCCATGACCGGAGCGCATAAGGTCCTGCCCATCGGCACCGTGGTCCGGGTCACCCGGTTGGACAGCGGACAAAGTGTCGACGTGCGCATTAATGACCGCGGGCCTTTTGTGCGCGAACGGATCATCGACCTTTCCTATTCTGCGGCTGAGCAGATAGGCATGGTGCGCGACGGCACGGCCCGGGTCAGGGTCGAGGTGCTGCAGTCCATGCCGGGATTTGTCGCGGATTCTTCAGGAGATATTCCCGGCACCTTTTACGTGCAGGTGGGATCGTTCACGCGCGAAGCCAACGCCTCGAACTTGGCGGCGAACATGCGGCAAAGGGGATACGGGGACAGCCGGCTTCAGCGGGCCGAGGTGGGCGGCAGATTGTTTTGGCGGGTCCAGGCCGGGACCTTTCCAAGCTTGAGCTCGGCCCGGACCGCCCAAAAACGGCTGGAGAACGAATTCCCCAGCTGTTTTGTCATAGCTGATTAAGTTCCGCCCGGAACTTTCGCGACAAGCGAAAGACCACGACCTTGCGCGGCGGCAGGGTTATGGTCTGGTTGGTCTGGGGATTGCGCCCCTTGCGGGCCTTCTTGTCATAGGCCTCGAACTTGCCGAACCCACTGATGAGCAGGGCATGGTCCTTTTTAATGGCCTGCTTCATCAAGCCCAGCAGGGACTCCACAACGCCTTTGACCTCGGCCCGATTGCGGTCGGTCTTCTCGTAAATGGCGTCAACAATTTCCGCTTTGGTCAGAGTCTTTCCGCTCATGGTATCCTCCCTTCAGGCCCGCCTCAACTCACGTTGTCGCGTATGGTCCGGGCCAGATTGGCCAATGTCTCGTGATCATCGGAAGGCGTCTGGGGCCATAGACTGAGGCCGTCTCCAGAGATTCTAGGAATGATGTGGAAGTGGGCATGGAAAACCAACTGGCCGGCGGCCTTTTCCACGTTCATTCCCACATTCATGCCTTCCGCATCCGTGGCGGCCATGACAGCCTTGCCCACGGCTTGCAGGCCGGAAAGCAAATCCCGGCTCAAGTCAGGGGGTAGATCGAACAGGGTGGGATGGTGCGCCTTGGGGATGACCAACACATGGCCGGGCCTGACCGGAGCAATGTCCAAAAAGGCCAACACGGTTTCCGTGTTCATCACTTCGTGGCAAGGAATCTCACCACGCACGATCTTGCAAAAAATACAATCGTTTCCAGACATCCATCACCCCAACCTTCCCTGTGATACTCCGCTTGCGCGGACAACCCCATCCACAACCAAACTACCTTGGCAATAAACAATGCTTGCCGAAAGTCCCCGCAGAGAGCGCCCCCACGCTCGGAAGGCCTGATCCGTCCTGGCCCTATGGGCTGCGAGAAACAGGACATGTAAGCGGCTGGAGAAAGCAGCCGGTACATGATAGCCTGGTGTATGCTTTACCTAACTGTTTGGTTTTTTTCAAGCAGTTGCGGAAAAAAAATCCATTGCTCTCCATGCCGTACGTATCAAGGCCAGTAACTCACGGAATACGCGAGTGATTCGATTTATCCACCCGGAACCTCGAGCAAAGGAAAACCGTATCCTGCCGGTTTTTCTTCCATACTCGGGATGCCCACAGCGATGTGTGTATTGTGCTCAAGACAAGCAAACAGGTGTGGCTCCCCAGCCCTTGAACCAAGCTCTCTCCAACCTTCAACAAGAACTTCAGCGTTTGTCCGAAGCCAACTCATGGAATTGGGAAATTGCTTTTTACGGCGCTACGTTCACCGCTATTGAACAGATCTGGCAAGAGCGATTTTTGGCCTTGGCCAATGAATTCCGCACCAAAGGCTTGCTTTCCCGCATCCGCTGTTCCACCCGGCCCGATGCATTGACACCTCAGCACTTGGCCTGGTTAGCGGAAGAGGGCCTGGACATGGTGGAGGTGGGGGTGCAGAGCTTTGCCAATTCCAGCCTTGCCCTTTCCCAGCGCCATTACTGTGGTGAAGCAGCAAGGGAAGCTTGCTGTCTGGTGCGGGAAGCCGGGTTGGCATTGGGGGTCCAGCTCATGCCCGGTCTCCCCGGCTCATCGGGCCGCACCTTTCTCGCTGACGTGGAAACAACTTGTGATTTGGCCCCTGAAGCAGCCCGGCTATACCCGCTGCTCGTGCTCCAGGGCTCCGAGCTTGAGGACTGGTGGAGACAGGGGCAATATCAGGCCTTAGGCTTGGGCAAGACCGTGCCCTTGTTGGCGCTGGCCTGTCTGAAACTCTGGAGGAACGGCATCCGTGTGATCCGCATGGGCCTGGCCCCGGAACCCGAGATGAAGGAATCCATCCTCGCGGGCCCCTGGCATCCTGCCCTGGGCCTCATGGTCAGGGCCTTGGCCCTATATTACTTGATCAAGGACCATGTCGCCGCCCTGGGAACCGTACCAAGCAAACTATGGGTGCCCAAGCGGTTCCAAGGGGAAATCATGGGGCACGGGGCTGAACTCAAGCGGAAATACGCCGGCCTGGGACTTTCTCCGGAAAAGATCGGATACTGGGAAGAAGAGGAATTCCAGCTTGAATAAACTTGGTTAGAAATACCAGCTCAAGAGAAGATACAAGCTGTTCACGGGCCGGGTCGAAATATTCGTTTGAGGAATGGTTGAACCGCCGAACTCGGTGCCGCTGCGGCCCCAACTCAAAATCGCGCCCAAGGTGACGTCCAGGTCTTGGTCCGCGTTCCACACCACCCTTGGCATAACCGTGCCCGAAGGGTCTGCGGTATTGGTCAGGGTGGTCACGTAGACCCGCACCAAGGGGTGCAGCTCCACGTCCACGTGCGCGGCCACGTAGGTCCGGCCGAGCAGGTGCAATTCACCCCTGCCCACCCGCTGGGCAATGCTTTCATGGGTGTAGACCTGCTGGTACTCGTTGTCGGACAAACCGCTGTAAGCGAACTCAAGGTAGCCGTACCAATTGAGATCCCACCAGACCCAGGAATAATCCATGTTGGCGACCAGGCTCGCATAGCCGTGCCTGCCCCGGTCGCGTTCATGGAGAAAGGTCCATGTGGCGTCCAAGCGCCAAGCCGTATCGCCGAGATAGCCCACTGCGCCCGCGCCCACCACGTGGTCCTCGTAGTGCTTGGCCGCCATGACATCAATATCCAAGTCCCAATCGTCCACATAGATATGGGTCTTGGCTGCAACGGAGGAATGGTCCCACTTGACGTCCCGGTCCTCGCGGTTGCGGCGCGGGGCATACACAAATTCAATGTCGCCCCAATGGGACATGGGCAAGCGCGCCAGGGCCAAGTCGTCGCCGATCTTGTAGTCGCGCACAACGTCGGTGGGCGCAAAGGGATTGAGCAGATCCATGGGGTTGAAGAGAAATCCGTGGCCCCAGGTCACGGCCTGGCGGCCCAAACAAATGGTTCCCCATTCCGGGTACAGGGTCAGATTGAGCCGATCCAAGCGGTGGCTAACCATGTAGCTGTCTTGATCAACCACCACCGATGTCAGGTCAACAAGGCGCTGGTCGTCGTCCAAGGGCTCGGTGAAATCCGTGAACAGGAGGGGATAGCGCAATTCCAGATCATTGCCCTTGCGCCGGGTTTCCCCACCCGCGGCAACGGCTTCATAGTGGGTTTCCAGAACCATCCAATCACTGAAATACAGGGTGCCCATGAGCCGGGACTCAACAAAGCCGTCGTAATGGGGCCGCAAACCCACGGGTGCATACAGCGAATCATTATCCGGCCAGCCCAAGGAACCCTGGAGTTTGAGATGGCCGCCAAAATCCCAGTCAAAATCATCGAGCCACGTTTCTTCAGCAGTGTCGTCCTGGGCCAGTGCAGGGCCTGGAAAAAAGCTGCCACACCAGGCCGCCGCAACAGCGGCCAACAGGGCGAGTAGATAACGTGGCCGGGTCATCAGGCAGGAACCTCGGCTGCAGTCTCGCGTACTTCATCGGCTTCCACGCGGCCGTCCTTGAGCCGAACCAAACGGCGGGAATATTCCATGACCATGTGGTCGTGGGTGGAAAAGATAAAGGTCACACCCTTGGCTTGGTTCAGGTGCTGCATCATGTCCAGGAGCCCCTGGCCGGTCTTGGAGTCGAGGTTGGCCGTTGGTTCGTCGGCCAGCACGATCACAGGATCGGCAACAATGGCGCGGGCCACTGCCACGCGCTGCTGCTGGCCGCCGGACAGTTCCGATGGTTTTCTGTTGTGCATGCCTTCTAGCCCCACTTCGTCGAGAATGGCACGCGCTTTGGGCCGCCGTTCGGACTCGGGAGCACCTTGAAGCTGCATCACGAATTCCACGTTTTCCAGGGCAGTGAGCACAGGGATCAAGTTGTAGGACTGAAAAATAAAACCGACCTTGGTCAAGCGCATATGGGCCAACTTGGTCTGGCTCATGGCGCCCAGCTCATCCCCGTTCACCCTCACCATGCCCGAATCAGGCCTGTCCAGGCCGCCGATCAAGTTGAGCAGGGTGGTCTTGCCTGAACCCGAAGGGCCGTACAGGGCTGTGAACCCTCCCTGGGTAATGTCCAGGGAAACCCCGTTCAGGGCGTGCACGGTCACCTTGCCTTGCTGGTAGGTCTTGGTCACGTCTCTGCATTCAACAATATTCATGGGATATCTCCATTGGGTGCACGAGGATCAGGTATGGGCCAGGGCCTTGACCGGAGTGATGCGGCCGGCCTTGATCGCCGGGTACAAACAGACCAGCAGGCCCAGCAAGAGGATCATGAGGTTGCCGGTGATGAGGTTGGCCAGATCCAGCACGGGATATATCACCCGGGACATGCCCATGTATTCAGACCCCTGGGCCATGGCGGACAGGTTGATGCCGGTCTTGGCGAGCAGGAGAACAGTCAGGGAACCGCATAAGGTGCCCAGAGCCAACCCCAGAAACAACAGGAAAGAGGATTCGAGCAGGACCATGCTCACAATGGACCGGGGCCGCATGCCCAAGGCCTTGAGCAGGCCGAATTCGCGCATGCGCTCCAACACGGCCATGAGCATAGTGTTCACGATGCCAAAGGCCATGGCAATGAACACCACCAGCCACCACAAGTACATGAAGCTGTCAAAAACCTCTAAATATAAGATCACCAGGGGCAACAGGTCTTCCCAGGTGTGCACCTCCAGGGGTGGGCTGTCCGCGCCGGACTCGGCCAAGGCCGTGCGCAGGTTCTCCGCCACAGGATTGAGTTGTTCAGGGTCGGGCAGAACAATGCACACTTCCAGCAGTTCTTGGCCCAAGCCAAGCATGTCCTGGGCCGAGGACTTGAGCACGAACACAAAGTTCTTTTCCGTGCCCTCCATTTCCGCGTCAAATACACCCACGATACGAAAAGCCCGGGACTCGATCTCACCGTCCACACCTTGGGACATGAGCACCAGTTTCTTGCCGATCTCGGTTTCAAAGGTCTCGAGCAGGGCGCGCCCCACCACGATCTTGTTGCCGTCATCTTGCGTGAGCATGCGCCCCTCGCTCACGCCGTTGCCTAAAAAGGAGACCGCCATCTCCTGATCCGGATCAATGCCCACCAGGGTAATACCAGAGGAATGGCGGGCATTGGAAGCCACGCCGCTCAACCGGATACGCTCGGACACCAGTGATCCCGACGGAAGGGCTTGGTTCAAGGCCTGACGCATGGCCTCTGAATCGGCAATGCGGTTCTCAATAACCGGATCATCACGATACCCCTGGCCATGGATTTGGATGTGTCCGGTCAAGGTGGCGATGCCCGTGACCCTGATGGACTCCACCATGCCCATGCTGAAGCCCACAAAAGTCACCAAGCTCCAGACGCCGATGAGCACGGCCAGGACAATAATGAGCGTCCGTTTGGGGTTGCGCCAAATATTTCGCCAGGCAAGTCGCGCCAACATGGGGTGCCTCCTGGTCTAGG
>QZKZ01000308.1 GCA_004796465.1 Desulfovibrio sp. | reverse complement strand
TGCTATGAAGCCGTGCTAAACCTTGTGGACCTGGCCTTGATCCACATCCAGGACCGGCCCAAGGCGGAGCTGGTCAAGATTACCCAGCAAGTGAAACAATCCGGGAAAAAACTCCTGGCCAGCAAGGTCGAGGACAAGGAAAGCTACGGCGTTGTCCGCGCTCTTGGCTTTTCCCTGTACCAGGGCTACCATTTCAGCAAACCCCAGATTGTCCAGGGCCGCAAGATCAGTCCTTCCGAGGCCTCGCGCATACGGCTGGTGCACGAGCTGTCCTCGCCGGAATACGAGGTCTCGCAAGTAGCCCAAATCATCGCCTCGGACATCTCCCTGAGCTACCGTTTGCTGCGCTTCATCAACTCAGCATCCTTTTCCCTGCGCGAACCGGTCAAGTCCCTTGACCACGCCATCACCATCATCGGCCAACGCCCCCTGAAGTTGTGGCTCATGGCCGTGGCCATCTCGGACGTGAACAGCGATCCCACGGGCAAGGAACTGACTTTTCTTTCCTTGCAGCGGGGCCGTTTTTTGGAACTATTGGCCGAAGAAATGGACAGCCCGCCCTACCACAAGGACATCATGCTGCTCTTGGGCCTGTTTTCCCTGCTGGACGCGCTCATGGGCCAGGAGATGCGCCAGATCACCGAGCATTTGCCCCTGGAACAAGAGATCAAGGCGGCCCTGGAAGGCGAGGAAAACACTGCCAGGGCCCTGATCGGCCTGGCCGAGACCGTGGAACAGGGAGACTGGTCCAAGGTCAACGGCTTGCTGGGCAAATTCGGCTTGTCAGCCAAGGATGCGGCCATCAAACACAATCTGTCCGCGCTCTGGGCCCAGGAAGTCATGACCTCCACCCAAATCGAAGCTCCGGATCAAGACTAATCCTGGCCAGGAAGCCAGGTGACCCAAAGTTTGCGCGAGCGCGGGCCGTCGAATTCGCAGAAGTAGACGCCTTGCCAGGTGCCCAACTGCAGCTTGCCGCTTTCCACGATCACCAATTGGTCCGGTCCGAACAGGGAGGACTTGATGTGGGCGTCGCTGTTGCCCTCCATGTGGCGGTAGTCACCCTGCCTGGGCACGAGCTTGGTCATGTTCACGGTGATGTCGCGGGCCACGCTGGGATCGGCGGATTCGTTAATAGTCACCGCGCCCGTGGTGTGGGGGCAATAGAGCAGCACAGCGCCGTCCCGCCAGCCCTTGTCCTTGACCAAGGCCGCGACCCTGGACGTAATGTCGACGAGTTCCTCGCGGGACGAAGTCGGAACGCTTAGAGTTTCCATATTCTCTCCAAAGGCTATTTTTCCATTGTATTAGCTTCTATCGGCAACGTATCGACACAGATCGATATCGCAGCTATTTCCTTTTCCTCACATGGAAGTGTCAGGGCCTAAACCCATGGGAAAAACCCTCGGCGTACAGCCGGGACACACCGCCACCCTCTCCCGGCAAAATGAGGAACACGGTTTGCCGCTCCATGCCCGGTTCCATATCTTCGGCGATTTCAGCAAGGGTTGAGCGCACCACCTTTTCCCCGGGCCAGCCCAAACGGTGCGCCGCGATGATAAGGGTCTCCCCGTCCAACCCACCGGCCTGGAGTTCGCTCACCACTGTTTCCACGTCTGAACCAGAAAGATACACTGCCATGGCTGCCTTGTGCGCGGCCAGGGACCGCAGGCTCTCGCTTTCCGGGACGGGCGTGCGGCCGGGAGCGCGGGTCACGATGAGGCTTTGGCGCAGTTCGGGAATGGTCAGGCTCTCCTTGGCCGCTCCGGCAGCGGCAAACACCGCGCTCACCCCAGGCACCTGCTCCCAGGCCACGGACTCGACCTCCAGGAGCCGGGCCTGTTCGCGGACAGCCCCGTAGAGCGAGGGATCGCCCGTATGCACCCGGGCCACCATGCCGCCTTGGGCCACCGTGGCCATGATCAGCGCGTGGGTCTGTTCCAGGGTCATGGGCGAGGAATCTTCAACCCTGGCCTCGGGCTTGGCTTCGGTCACAAGGGCTTGAGGCACCAGGGAGCCCGCGTACAGCACCAAGTCCGCCTCCTGGATCAGCCGCTTGCCCTTGACCGTGATCAGTTCGGGATCGCCCGTCCCCGCGCCGATAAAATACACCTGCACCTTATGCATCACCGCCACCTTGACCAGCCTTTCCACTTCCCTCAACTTTATCTGCCGCAACAATAAACACGGGATTTTCCGCCTTGAGCCGCATGTCCCCTCCCAGCGCCTCGCCCAGGCTGGGATGGACCATGGTCACTTCATGGGGCCAACCCAGGGTTTCAAATGTTTGCCTGGCTTGGGCCAGGGAAGAGAACAGCACGCAGTGGACCACGATTCTCCCGCCTGAGACCAGACGATCGCATGCCGCTTCCAGCACTTCACTGCTCCTGCCCAGGCCACCGCCCACAAAAATCCGGTCCGGGTCAGGTAAGTCAGCCAAACAAGCGGGCATGGTTCCGTGCACCGGTTCCACGAGCAACGCACCCATACGGCGCGCATTCTCGCGGATATGGCTGACGCGCTCGCCCTTTTTTTCCACGGCATACACCCGTCCCCGGCAGGCCAGGACCGAGGCCTCCACGCCCACGGCGCCGCAGCCCGCGCCCAGGTCCCAGACCGTGTGACCGGCGTGCAGCCGCAGGGCCGCCAACCCGGCGGCACGCACGGGCTGCTTGGTGATCAGGTTGCGCTCCCTAGCGAATTCGTGGTCCGGGATGCCCAGGCCAAGGGCCACCTCGGGATCGCCCCTGCGCTCAAAGATCACGATGTTCAAGCGGGAAAAGGTGGTATGCGCGGCCTGCTCCAGGCTGTAGGACGCGACCTTTTCCTTGCCGCTTTCCAGATCTTCAAAGACCCACATGGTGTAATAGTCCACGCCCTTGTCCAGCAGGCTTTGAGCCAAAGCTGAAGGTACGTTGTCCGCGTCGGTGAGCACAGCCACCCACTTGTCCGCGAGCAAGGCGGAAAGCAGCGGCCTAAAGTCCCCACGCCCGTGCAGGGACACGGTGCGGATATCCTGGAGCGGTATTTTGAGCCGGGCTGCGGCTGTCTGCACCGAGGTCACGTTGGGCAGCACGGTCACGTGGTCCGGTCCCAGTTCCCGCACCAAGGTGTTGCCGATGCCGAAGAACAGCGGATCGCCGTCTGCCAACACCACCACGTCCAATCGGTTGTTCTCCGCTTCTTTGATTTGTTCCAGGATGCGGCTCAGGGGCGAGGTGATTTCGATCTTCTCGGCCGGGTGGTCCTCGAATGCTGCGAGCTGACGCTTGCCGCCCACGAGCACCGTAGCGTGTTCTATATGCCCGACGTGCTGCTCGGGCAGATTGTCCGGGTCAAGACCCAGGCCGACCACGAGTATGGGCATGGTATTCCCAACTCCCTTATTGCGCGTGTTGTGCTTGGGTATTACGGGCCAGCAAGGTTCCGTCCATGTGAAACAGCACATGTTCCACTTTCGGTTTGGAGTCCAACATGGCCCGCGCCGCTTCACTCGCTTTACTCAATACGTGGCGGAAAACAGCCGGGGCCTCGGGCCGTTGCAAAAGCATGTCTTGGACCTGCATGGCGGTATTGGCCTTGGCCACAGCCCGAACCACATCCCCTGGAGAGCCTTGTTCGTTGCACCACCTGGCCAGCACGGCAAAGTCAATGTGCCCGGCGCGCACGTGGGTATCCGTGAAACCCTGGGCCATTTTCACCAGCTTGCCAAAAAAACAGCCATAGATAATGTGCGAAAATCCCTGGTCCTTGGCCTGTTGCAGGGCAAAGGCGTAGTAATCAGCAGCCTGGACAAAGGACTTGGGGTCTTGGCCCGATTCCAGGGCCATGAGCAGCCGTTCGCTGCGGCGGCCCGTGGCCAAACAGATGGTGTCCAGCCCAGCAGCCCGCGCCACGGACATGGATTGCCGTACTGTGGCTTGCCAGGATTCATGGCTATAGGGCTTGACCGTGCCCCGCGTGCCCAGGATGGAAATGCCGCCCTCAATGCCCAGACGAGGGTTCATGGTTTTGGCGGCCAGTTCCTCGCCCCTGGGCACGGACACCACCACCCTCACTGCAGCAGACCTCCCCACATCAGCAAGGGCTTCGCGCACGGCATGAAGAATCTGCTCCCTGGGGCCGGGGTTGATGGCTGGTTCGCCCACGGCCACGGGCAAGCCGGGCAAGGTCACCCGCCCCACGCCCTTGCCGCCTTCAAGTGTAATTTTCACAACCTCTGAGTCCGGGGCCCAGCCGACCCAGGCCTCGATATGAGCGCCGTGGGTCACGTCCGGGTCGTCTCCGCCGTCCTTGACCACGGCCGCCTGGAATCCATCGTCTTTATAGTGAAGGGTAGCAATGGGAATGGAGAGGCGCCCGGACCCAGGCCCGGGCAGAGGAATGTCCATGTGTTCCGGGACTTCCACGCCGCACAGCTTGAGTGTGGCCGCCTTGGCAGCGGCGGCTGCTGCCGAACCCGTGGTAAAGCCCTCGCGAAGCCCTTTCTTGGTGCTGCGAGCGCGGGACTCCGTGGTCTCCACCTAATCCACCTCTTTGTCCGCCAAGGCCATGTTGGCCAGGGCGTTGACCACACAAGCCGCCAAGGCGGACCCGCCCTTGCGGCCCTGGATCGTGATGAAGGGGACCAGCTGTTGAGCCGACAACAGTTCCTTGGACTCGGCTGCGTTGATGAAACCCACGGGCATGCCTACCACCAGGGCGGGCCGGATATCCTCCTCGTGCATGCGTTTGAGGACCATGGCCAGGGCCGTGGGCGCATTGCCGATGACCACGACCGCGTTGTTCAGTTCCTGGCCCGCCGCGAGCATGGCTGCTCCGGCCCGGGTATAGTTGTGCTTTTCCGCCAGCTCCAGGGTGGCGGAATCATTGATCCTGCACAGGACCGAGCAGCCCAGAGGACCCATGCGGCGCAGGGGAATACCTTTGCGGGCCATTTCCGTGTCCGTGAACACCCGGCAACCCGAACCCAGCGCCTGCACCCCGGCTGTTATTGCCTTGGGATGAAAGCGGACCAGTTCGGCCAGCTCAAAATCCGCTGTGGTGTGGATCATGCGCCGCAGCACTTCCCATTCCCTGCCCGTGACCGGCAGGGGGTCTGGCGCTTCCGCATCAATGGTCGCCATGGAGCGGGGTTCGATCTCCGAGGGTTCCGTGGCCAAAATGTCGTCATAGGTGGTCATGCGTGCCCCGCGAATTCCCGGCTCGCGGCCACAAAGGCCTCGGCCATTGAAGGGTTGCCCGCGAAATGCAGGTGAATATAGGAGCCCAAAGTGTTGTGCTTGACGAACCCCTCGGGAACCATGGTTTCGCCCTTTCTGTTCTGAACCTCATATAGAGTCCGCGCTTCGGGGTCGAGATTCACGGGCTCGGAATAGTGGAATTCGTGACCCCGGCAGGTTGTGGACCCGGATCCCAAAACGCTGGTTTTGTTTGTTGTCACCTGCCTGTAGCCCAGGCTCTTGCGCCGGTCCAGCATGCGGCAATCCATGGCGAACACTCCGGCCATGGGCATGTCCCCCGCTTCTGTCCGCAAGGAGCGCATGAGATACATGAAGCCGCCGCATTCAGCGTACACAGGGCCGCCTGCCCGGGAAAAGGCCGCGATCTCCGCGCGCAGGGAAGCATTGTCCGCCAAGGCCTCGGCGTGCAATTCGGGATAGCCGCCGCCAAAGTAGAGGCCGCCAAGGCCGGACGGCAAGGATTCTTGCTCCAGGGGCGAAAAAAAGACCAACTCAGCCCCGGCCTGGTGCAGCAAGCGCAGGTTCTCGTGGTAATAGAAACAAAAGGCTTGGTCACGGGCAACACCGATACGGACGTTTGTTTTTGCCTCGGCTGGTTCGGATTGCCGTGGAGCGGACTTCCTTGGTTCCCGCCCCAGCAAACCTTGCAGATCAAGACGGTCTTCAATCCAGTCGGCCATGGCTGTCAGCAAGTCCTTGGGCAATTGATGGTCCTGGACCGTGACCAATCCCAAGTGCCGCGCTGGGAGTTGGAGTTTCTCGTCGCGGCCCAAGCAGACCACTTGGGGAGAGCCCGCCAAGTTCCTGGAATGCACCGCCTCGGTCAGTAAATCCACATGGTTGGCGCTGCCCACGCGATTGAACAGCACATGGGAAAAGCGCAGTTCCCTGTCAAAGGAAACAAAGCCCTCCACAAGAGCGGCTGCCGAGCGGGCCATGGACCGGGCGTCCACCACCAGGGCCAGGTCTGCGTCCAACCACTTGGCCACCTGGGCCGTGGAACCCTCCTCCTCCGTGGCTGAGGCCCCGTCGTAGAGCCCCATCACTCCCTCGATCACGGCGATGTCCGCGTCGCCCGCGTAACGGTGAAACAAGGAAACAACCTCTTCCCGGCCCAGCATCCATCCATCCAGGTTGTGGCTGGGCCGTCCCGTGACCCGCTCGTGCCAGCCCGGGTCAATGAAATCCGGCCCCACCTTGAAGGGTTGGACCACATGCCCCTGGCGGACCAAGGCGGCCATGAGCGCCAAGCTGACCAGGGTCTTGCCGCAGCCGCTGTGGGTTCCCCCAATGACCATGGCCTTGGGCAGTGTGTTCGATTCAGTGGGTGGTTTCATGGGGCTGGGAGTTCAGTGGACGAAAACGCTGGTGTTGCCCTTTCTTGGTGTTGCCATTGACCCGGTGATGCCGTAGATGCCCTAAGGACTTGGCCGGGAGCCAAGGTATCGCCATGTACAGGGATTACGCCAAGATGATGGCCGCTGTCGAGGAGCTGCAAAGCCTTCCAGGAGTCGGCCCCTCGATCGCCCGGGACCTCTACGACCTCGGTTACCGCAACGCAAACGACATCGCGGGCGAGGACCCGGAAGCCATGTACGCCAAGACCTGCCGCAAGCAAGGCTGCAAGGTGGACAGGTGTTTGCTCTACGTCTACCGCTTGGTGGTGTACTACTCCTCCAACTCGGAGCACGATCCCGAGCTGTTGCAATGGTGGCATTGGAAGGACAACGGCTTGGCCTTTACCCGGCGGCAAAATCCCGGGTCAGCTTCTCAAGAATAATCTCCGCGTCCTCAAGGCGGGATTCGCTGCCCAGTTCCCCGGACTTGCCGTGCACCACGAATTCGCCCTGCCTGAGGGCGACCCTGCCCGCGGAGATCACCTCGGCATATGGCATTTGCTCGCGCATCTCGCCAAAGCCGATGCGCTCTGGAAAGATGATCGGCACGGGCTGGCCGGAAAAATCCCGGAACATGATGTATTTCATGGCGACTCCCTGGTTTGACGAGGTTTTTCCTTCCCGGTGATACGTGTGTCGCGCAAAAAGGTCCAGAATCCCTGCCCGCCCTGTCCCTCCCAACCATGAACACCACGATGGCCTACATATCGCCTTTCATCTGCGCCGCTTTGGCTTGGTGCGCAGGGGAACTCCTGGCATACCTGGTGTTCAGGCCAAGGAAGCGGGTGTCCTTGGGATTCTTCTCGATCCACGGACTGCTGCCGAGAAGGCAGGCAGCCCTGGCCCAGGCCTTGGGCGACCTGGTGGCGCAGGAGCTGCTCACGGCCCAGGACATGGCCGGGTCCATGGACAATGAAGAATTCAGGGCCCGGCTCAAGGAGCAGGTCGATACATGGCTGGACCGGGTCTTTACCCAGGATTCCAAGGTCGGAACCGTGCTGGGCCTGGTGCTTAAAGACTCCACCAAGGAGCGCTGGCGGGCCGGGCTGCATGAACGGCTGGCGTCCCTGAGCAGCAAGCTGGCCCAAGAAGCGGCACAGGCCATGGCCTCGAACATGTCCCTGGCGGACAAGGCCAGGGAACGTTTTGCCGCCCTGGACGTCGAAAAGTTGGAGCAGACCGTGCGTCCCCTGCTGCAAAAGGACTTGCTGCGGATGAAGCTCGCCTTGGCCGGGCTGGGCCTGCTCCTGGGCTGGGTCCAGGTGCTGCTGCTTTCCCTGTAGACTCCCTCCCTCTTGCTCGTGCCCCCTCCACGCTTGGGCTGTTGGCACATCCCTTGCTCCAAGTGCACATGTCACTTGGCGCTTGATTGCCCGGAATCATTAGTTCCGGCAACACCCATGCGCTTTGGGACGTATTGAACACAAAGAGTCAAATTATTGAAAGTGAAGATTTTGCCGGGGGGACATAATTAATGGAACGATCTCCGCCTCAAGCCAATCCACCAACCAAGCCTCGGGTATTGACCTGTTCAGGGCTCCCTGAAAACCTCAATGGAGAACTCGTGATCCGCCTCGGGCAAGTGACCACCTCCTTGCCCCGCCCGCAAGGGCCTTCTCTTGACCTTCCCACTCCTTCTCGCAGCGACGAACCCCTCATCCAGCGCATCGACCCCAAGGTCATGGCCCACGGGGTGTGCTTCCAGCTCGACAAAAGCGATCCTTCGCTCGACCCGGAGCAGGTGTTTGCCCTGCAAAAGCAGCTTCTGCACCGGTATTACAAGCACGCGTATTTCCCTTCCTATTCCCCGGCCACATCAGACCCGCATGGAATGCGCCAGACCACCTCGCCTGAATTGGTGCGCGAGGTGAACAAGATGAAAAACATCCCGTTCATCCTGCGCTACCCCCTTGCGGAGAAGCTCAGCCGGCTCCAGGCGCGTGTCCCTGCGTTGCTGCTGCTGCCCGGGCCATCCCTTGGTGAGGTGCTCCCGCACCTGCCTGAGCTGGCCAAACGTTACGCCGTGATTGCCGTGTCCCGGACCCTGAAGGCCTGCTTGGAAAACGGGGTGGAGCCCGATGTGGTGGTCCAACTCGACACTTTCCTGCAACAGCAACGGTTTTATTCAGACACTCCGCGTCTGGAACAGACGATCCTGGTTCCCCTTTCCGTTGCCGCGATCCACACCTATGCGGCCAAGTTTCGCGGCGTCCTGTTCATGGACAGCTTTAACCAGCACTTTCTGCCCAATCCCTGGCGCTTGCGCGAAAACTATGTGAGCACGCTCATGGCCTGCATGGGCATGGCCGAGTGTTTTCACGCGCCCAAGGCCTTGGTCGCTGGCGTGGACTTGGCCATGACCGGGGGAAAAGCCTACCAGAACTCCCAAGGCGAGGGACACTCACAGGACGCGCCCCGGTTCCTGCAAGCGGACAACGGAGTGTTGCACATGGCCGACCGCTTGGGCAACCACACCACCACCCAATTGCGCTATTTGGCCACGGCCGTGGAGGCGGAAAACTATGCCCGCGACATTGGCGCGGCCACGAACACCCGTTTCCACACCCTCAGCAACTCGGGCATTCTTGACCCCGTACTATTCCCGCACATGGACATGGCCCAGGCCTTGGACAGCCCCTTGCTTGACCGGGAGGCCTTGCTCCAGGCCATGGACCAAGCCATGGCCGAACCCGAGGACGTAAGGCTCTACAAACTCAAGGTGGAGTGCACCAAGTCCGTAGCCGCCCTGGCGCTTAACGATGTTTTCCTGCGCTCTTGCCAAGCCAACAAGAGTCGGGAGGGACTGGACACCAATCCTGTCTGGGGATTCGCCGCCAAGGAACGCGACTTCCACCTGCCCGATGACCATGACCTGCGCCTGGGGTTCTCCATCCGCATGAACCAGCTCTGGTCAGAGTCACTGGCAAGCGCGCGCAATCATGTGACAGCGCGCCTCATGGCCCAGCGCGGAACCCCTGTTCCCCTGGTATGCCTGCCTGATGAAATGGAGACCCTTCCCCAGGCGCTGGCCGACCTGTTCCACGGATTTGCATGGCGGATCATGCCCATGTTCGACGTGGCCATGGACCCCGCGTCCCGAACCACGGAGAGCATCCCGGCAGGCATGCTGCACCCGACCTTGAATGACCTGGACCTGTCGTTCGTCTCAACAAAGGCAGCCGAGGAATACGCTTACCAATTCCAGGTGTACGGCAAGGACAACCTGGTCTTTCTCCGGGAACTCGGGGTGGGGGAATGAGCGCCATGGCCAAGACCTACGCCATCATTCTTGCCGCGGGAAAAGGGGAACGCATGCAGGCCAACGTGCCCAAGCAGTTCCTCAAGCTGGCCGGCCGCAAGGTCCTTGAACACACCCTGTGCGTGTTCCAAAAGCATGCCCGCATCGATGAAATTTTTCTGGTCATCAATGAAGAATCTCGGCTGCTTGTGGAGGAGATGCTGCTGTCCGGCGACTTTCCCAAGGTCACCAAGATTTTGGGCGGCGGCGCAACCCGGCGGGAAAGCTCACTGGCCGGGGTCCGCGCCGTTCCCGAGGACAACGCGTACGTGCTGCTGCACGACTCGGTGCGGCCTTTTGTGTCCAGCCGGATCATCGACGACATGCTCGAGGCCCTGGCCACCTTTCAAGCCGTGGACGTGGCCATCCCGGCCACGGACACGATCATTGAGGTGGACGACCGCAACCGCATCACCAATGTCCCCCCTCGCCGCTATCTTCGCCGGGGCCAAACACCCCAGGGTTTCCGCGCTGACATCATCAAGAGGGCCCACCAGTTGGCGGCCAAGGAAACCGACGTTATCGCCACGGACGACTGCGGCCTCGTGCTGCGTTACGGCCTGTGCGACATCCATGTGGTCCCGGGCGAGGAAAAAAACATCAAGATCACCCACAGCGAGGACCTGTTTCTGGCGGACAAGCTGTTCCAGCTCAATACCGTGAGCATGGACCCGCAAATAGATCTGAACCGTTTGTTGGACAGGGTTGTGGTCATTTTTGGCGCGTCCCAGGGCATCGGCGCGGCCACGGCGTATATGGCCCGGGCCCACGGCGCGCGGGTGCACGGTTTTTCCCGCACGGACAACGTTGACGTGGCGGATACGGAAGCTGTTGAACGCGCCCTGGACAAGGTCGTGGACCAGGAGGGGCAGGTGAACCATGTGGTCAACACGGCTGCGGTGTTGCGCCACGGACGTTTGCTGGACCGGGACATGGACGATGTGCGCCGGGAAATCGACATCAATTATCTGGGTTCCATCCATGTGGCGCGCTCGGCTTTCAAACACCTCATCCCCACCAAGGGCAGCTTGGCCCTGTTTACTTCGAGCGCGTTCACCCGGGGCCGACCCTTATACAGCGTGTACTCGTCCACCAAGGCAGCAGTCGTCAACTTGGTGCAAGCCCTTGCCGAGGAATCCGCACCAAAACACGTGCGCATCAACGCCATCAATCCCGAACGGACCGCCACTCCCATGCGCACCCGGGCCTTTGGCCAGGAAGACCCCAACCTGCTGCTCACGGCCGATGCCGTGGCCGCGGCCACGCTCAGGACCTTGCTCTCCCCCTTTTCCGGGACCGTGGTCGATGTGCGGCGCAACCAAGACATGCCACAGGAGTGGATACGATGAGCCAATCCCCCATGGACAACACGGGCATCAACCCTACCCAAGTGTCTTTTGAAGAAGCCGGCCTGGACATGGCCACCGTGGCCCGCTTTGTCTCGGCCCATAACCGCAAGCCCGGGCATGTGGCCTTTATTGGCCGCGCGGACAGCCAGTTCGCGGGCAACACCAAGTACCTGTTTCTCCATGTCCTGGAGCAGGAGCCCGAACTGAACGCCACCTTTGTGACCTTGAATCAAGAAGTGTACTCGCTGCTCAGGGACAAGGGTTTGCCCGTGGCCATGTATCCGGAAACCGACGCGCTGACCGCCCTGGCCGAAGCGAGCTGCGTGGTGGTCAACGACTTCCACTACCGCACCCAACTCATGCACCTGTTCACCAACGGGGCGTTCGTGCTTCAGCTCTGGCACGGTGTAGGCTTCAAGAAAATCGGCTTTGTGGAGGCCGAGACCAGCGAACATATGACGCCGGAAAAACGGGATTATTTGCGAGACATGTATTCGGGCTATGACGCGGTGATTTCCACCTCGCCCTTTTATTCCCGCAACCTCTTTGCCACTTCGTTCGGCGCGGGAGAAATCTGGGAAACCGGGTATCCGCGCAACGACGTCCTGCTCCGCCAGCCCAGCAAACTGGAGTTCCTGGGCTCGGACCCCAAGCTCTGCGGACGGATGCGCCACATCCGAACGGAACGCCGCATCGGCCTGTACGCGCCCACTTTCCGCGACGACGGCGGCGACCCCTTTATCCACGGCGTCCTGGACATGGACCGGCTGGAGTCCTTTCTCGCGGCCAATGCCATGACCCTGTTCATTAAAATGCACCAGTTCTGCAACACCTACACCTTGGACGAATCCCCATATATCCAGATCCTGCCCAATAGCCTGGACATCTACCCCATGCTCTCCCAAGTGGATTTCATGATCACGGATTATTCCTCGATCTACACGGACTATCTCCTGCTGGATCGGCCCGTGCTCTTTTTCCCCTATGACCGCGAGGACTACGCACAGCGGCTGCGGGAATTTCAATTTGATTATGATGAAATGACGCCCGGCCCCAAGTGCTTCTCACAGGAGTCCCTGCAGCAGGCCCTGCTGGAAGTGGCCCAAGGCAGGGATCTTCACCGAGTTGAGAGGAGGGCGGCTCTGAAGCGGGCCTTTGGCCATGCATCGCCGAGGTCCTGCGCCAAGGTAGCGGCCAAGCTCAAGCTCGCCGCCCTGGGCCAAGTTCACTCGCCAATGGGCCGCGCGGCCACGGGATAAGCCCTGCGTGAAGATCAGTCGCGCTCGTTATCCCTGCGCGAAAGGTTGAACAAGCGGTATTCCAGATCACGGATCTCCTGCTCCAGTTCCGCGGCCTTACCGCGTTGCTCGGCCATTTCTTGACGCATGGCGTCTATCTTTTCCGCTACTTCCCTGGCTTCGGAAGGGAGTTCCTTTTTCGCCTTGGGCTGGAAGGTTCGGGCTGCGTCCAGGGCCTCGCGCACCTCACGGGTCTGTTCCATTATCTGTTCCTGGACCTCGGTGGCCAAGTGCCGGTACCCGCTGCGGGAGTCCGCGCGAAACAGCCACACGCCCTGGATGCCGAGAAACCGCGACACCCCGCGAAACGTGGCATAGTCCACGGTCATGTCATCGTAGGACACAATAGCGAAGTCTTGAGGTGTTTGGTTCGCCTGCTCAAGCCCCTTCCTGTTGATTTCGTTCCACTTGGCGCTGAAGGATTCGGGTTCGGTCCAATCCGCTTGGGGCCACCGCTTGACCCGGGAATAAAACACATTCACGGGATCGCGATAGGTCCATGCGGTTTTCACCTCGCAGCCCGGAAACTTGGCGTACAATTCCGACAAGTCCCTTTTGATGATGTCCATGATCGGTTTGAGCAACACAATACCGGGAAATTTCCCGATGACCGGCAGGAACGACGAAGGTTCCCGCAACCGGTACTTGTGGTAGAATTCGTTATCTCCGTCCTCGTTGAATCCCGCCACCCAAGGGTCCAGGGCCAGGGAACGGTGCAGGGCGTTGGTGCCGGAGCGCTGCACTCCAAGCACCAGGACGACTCGCTTATTCTCCATTATTTCCTCCGAGATCCAGGGCCGCCCCTGGGTGTTCGGTCTCTTGAATAAGGGCCAGGACCTGCTCCACCATTTCCAGGGAAAGCGTGAACCCCTGGCGGGAGAAATCGTGGTTTTGCAGGAGCAGGTGCAGATATCCTGTGAGCGGCCTGAGCAAAGGGGGACTCGTGGTCCAGAAGTCCTGTCCCGTGGCGTCACCCCTACCGCGCACCGCAGGGGCAAGCTTTCCGGCCAAGCCGGCCAATCCCCTGCGAAACGACGATTCCAGACGGGGATGGGCCTGGGCCAGCCGGTGCATCTCTTGCGCTGGACGATTCACCAAACTCTTGTCTTGGGCTCCGAGCCCAAAACTTTCGCTGAAAAAGGCTTGCCATAAACCGGCCACATGCTCCCGGGCCGAGCCGGGACGGGAGCGCTCCAAGGGGGTCAGGGCATACAAGCCTTCTGGGCCGCGCCCCACGCTGAACAGCCGCATACCGGGAAGGTCCATGCCCGCAAGATTGCGCTCCGGGTTGATGATGATTCGGCGGGCCAGCCCCGCCACGAGCTTGGGTGTGAACCGTTTGCGGCACAGGTAGGGGATGGTGTGGGTGCAGCGCCAGCAACCCACGCAACTGAGGTCGGCCTGCAGCACAAAATGTCCGGGTTGATACGGTCCGGTTTCCCAAGGACTGACAGGTCCCATGGACAAATTGAGCGTGCGGATGCCCATCCATGCGGCCAAGTGCATGGGGCCAGTATCAGGGGTAATGAGCAGGGCCAGGGTTTCCATGGCCTTGACCAACTCGCCCAGGGAAAACTTGCCGCAGAGGTTGATAAATGGCTTGTTGCAGCGGCGGGCCACCTCGGCTCCCAACTCCTTTTCACCGGGACCACCCAGGAGCAGGGGCTGCAGCCCCCGGCTCATGAGCTGGTTGACCAGCACCGCCCAAAACGCGGCCTGGGGGCGCTTGGCCCCCTCGCTGGCCCCGAGGAACAAGCCGACCCGGCCATTGCCCTTTTCGGGCTGCCGGGGCTCTGCCCACGCCGTGGCCTTGATCTCGCTGAGGGGAATGCTGTCCAGGCTGTTGAGGTCTGCCCAGTGAAAACGGTTGTGCCGGTTGTTGTGCACCAGGGAGGCCCGATAGAGCTGCCACTGGCCATGGATATAGGTGGCTCCGTCCGCGCGGAGTTCAGGGCCGAGCTTTTCCTTGCTGTTGAGAGACCCTGCCAGCTCCGCAGCCTCGGCCCGATGGCTCAGGTTGACCACGAGACGGTAGTTTTCCTTGGTCAGGCTGGAGGCGGCTTCCCACGGTATGTACTGAGCCGGCGGGCTCAGGGGCAGCAAGCCTTCGAAAAACAAGCGCTCAGCCACCACTTTGATGGGATGGCCGGGAAACCTTCGCCCTAGCCAGAGCAGCAGGGGAAAGGTGAGGATCAGGTCGCCCATGCGTTGCATTTGCAGGACGCAGATGGGGGCTTTGGCAGCCATGTCGGCGTTCGTTACTCTCTTGGCAAGATGTTTCGTGTTTTCATGGGCATACACACTTTGGGGGGAGATGATCAAGGCCGTATCCCTTTCCGGGTCTGGGAAAGGTCCTGCCATGTCCCCGAGTTCCCTGGCATTATTATTGCTTTTTTTCGCCCCGAGACAAGACCGGGAAAAATCGTTTATCTATCTGAATGATCTGCGATCCCGGCCCTCACTGGAGTTTTCTGCAAATCATTCGATAGGAACTCAACTCAGGGCGATTTTTGGGGTCAAGGAATTGTCGCCTTGACCGATCAGTAGGTGAATGAATGTTGCCTTGGACAAGCCCATGAGGAGACATAACAACCCAATGACATCAGCATCCCGCGACATCTTTGACATCACGAACAGGGTGGTGGTGATCACCGGCGGCTTGGGCCAGTTGGGCCGCGCCTATACCCACGAACTCCTGGCGCGCGGCGCACGCGTGGCCTTGCTCGACATGGCCGAGCCCGACCCTGACACAGCGGCGTCTATTGCCGAACAGGACAGGCTCAGTTTCCATCGCGCTGACGTGACTGACCGCGCCAACCTTGAAACCATTCTCGCCGCCATTGAAGCGAAGTGGGAAACTCCTTTTGGCCTGATCAACAACGCGGCCCTGGACTCCCCTCCCGGCTCGGAAGCCAACGCCAACCCGCCGTTCGAGGAGGTGTCCCGCGAGGCCTGGGACGCCACCATGGAGGTCAACGTCACGGGCGTGTTCCATTGCTGCCAGGTCTTTGGCAAAGCCATGCGCAGGGCAAAGCGCGGTTCCATCGTCATGATCGGGTCCACCTACGGCATGGTCTCCCCGGACCAGCGGCTCTACGACTACCGCCGCGACCAAGGCGAGGATTTTTACAAACCCGTAGCTTACAGCGCGTCCAAGTCCGCGCTCATTAATCTGGCCCGCTACTTGGCCACCCATTGGGCGCCTCACGTGCGGGTCAACACCCTGACCCTGGGCGGCGTGTTCAACCACCAGGACCCCGAGTTTCTCGCGGGATACGAGCAGCGCACGCCCATGGGCCGCATGGCCCAAGAAGACGAATACAACGGCGCAATAGTTTTCCTCATGTCCGACGCCTCGGCTTACATGACCGGAGCCAACCTGGTCATGGACGGCGGCTGGACCGCATGGTGACGCCCAACAACTCACAGAACCCGCAAGGAATATATCCATGTCCCTGATCCCCCAGACCGTGCCCAATCTCATTGCCGGAGAAGAGCGGCTTGCCGTTTCCAAAGCTAGCGCCCCCAAGTACAACCCAGCCACGGGCCAAGAGCTCTGTGCATTGACCGCGTCCCAGGCCGAGGACATCAACGCCGCAGTGGACGCGGCCCTTGTTGCCCAACCCCAATGGGCGGCCATCCCGCCCGTGCAGCGGGGCATGATCCTGCACCAGGCCTGCGACGCCCTGCACTCCCGCCGCGAGGACATGGCCCGGATCGTGGCCCTGGAAACCGGCAAATCCTTTCAGGACGCCCTGGGCGAGACCATGGGCGCTATCGCCCTGGGCCGTTTCTATGCGGGAGAAGGCCAGCGGCTCTATGGCCGGACCACCACGTCCGGAGCCCAAAACAAGTACGCCATGACCATCCGCCAGCCCGTGGGCCTGGCCGGGCTGATCATCGCGGCCAACACGCCCATCGCCAACGTGGCCTGGAAGGTGTTTCCCGCGCTCATCTGCGGCAACGCGGCCCTGCTCAAGGCCTCCGAGGACGCGCCAGCCACGGCCTGGTTCTTCGGCTCCCTGGTCCAGGACCTGTTTCCAGCAGGGACCCTGGCCGTGCTCCAGGGGTTGGGACGGGAAGCAGGCGCGCCTTTGGTGGAGCATCCCCAAGTGGACGTGATCAGCTTTACCGGATCAACCCCCGTGGGCCGCGAGATCGCCGAGGTGGCGGGCCGCCGCTTGGCCAAGGTCTCCTTGGAACTGGGCGGCAAGAACGCCTTTGTGGTCTGCGACGACGCGGACCTGGACAACGCCGTGAGCTGGGCCGTGCTCTCGGTCTTCAGCAACGCTGGCCAGCGCTGCGCCTCAGCCGGACGGATCGTGGTCTTTGAGTCTGTTTACGAAGAGTTCAGGGACAAGCTCCTGGCGGCAGCGCAACAGCTCAACCTGGGCACGGACGACGGGGACGACCTGGGGCCGGTAATCAACGCCGAGTCCTTGCAACGCATGCTGGGTGTCATCACCCAGGCAAAAGCCGAGGGCGCTCGGATTCTCTGCGGCGGTGACCGCCTCCATGACCCTGACCATGCGAATGGGTATTACATGGCTCCCACGGTGATTGAAGGGGCTGCTCCTGACGCGGCCATTTCCCGTACCGAACTGTTCGGTCCCATTGCCTGCCTGTATCCAGCCAAGGACTTTGCCCAGGCCCTGGACCTGGTCAATGACTCGCCTTATGGGCTTACAGCCGCCATCCATAGCCGGAACTTCAACCGGGCCTGGGAATTCGCCCAGCGCGTGGCCACGGGCGTGGTGTCCATCAACGGCGCGACCTACGGCAGCGAACCGCACATGCCTTTCGGCGGGCGCAAGGACTCGGGCAACGGCAGCCGCGAACCCGGCACCGAGGCCCTGGACATCTACTCCGACCTCAAGGACGTGTACATAATGAGCAACCCCGAGGCAGTCTAGGTCATGAGCGAACTTGTGTATTTTCCCCAACGCGAATTCGATCGCCTTCTGGGCCAGGATCTTGATCCCCATATCGAGGCGCGGCTCTTTGCTGACCTGTGCCGGGTCAATGTGCTGTATATGATCCAAAAGGCGGGCTCCGGCCACATCGGCTCCAGCTTTTCCTGCTTGGACGTGGCGGCCTGGCTGCATCTGCGCGAGATGCGGCGCGATCCCAACTCCAACACCTTTCAGGACGTGTACTTCTCTTCGAAGGGCCACGATGCGCCCGCCATGTACGCAATTCTGCTCGGCCTTGGAC
>QZKZ01000233.1 GCA_004796465.1 Desulfovibrio sp. | reverse complement strand
GCTAATACCCATGCACCCTTTCCCGGAACAAAGGGTTTTTAAGTCCGATGCCTCTCACAAACGCATCGGACCCAGGCCGCCATCGTGCATGGCGTTTGTGGCGGCCCAAAGGATTTTTTCATGAATACGCTGCTTGAAAAGGTCGCACCTGGAGTACAAGGAGTTGTCGAGTTTCACTATCGCAGCAAGAGCGAAGAAACCATGCCGGACCGGGTCGCCGACCCCTTGGAACTCCTGGGCGACATCTCACGGTTGCAACTCGATGACGACCAGGCCGCAAAACTCAGAAAAATACTGGAAAAAGACATAGATGAACGGGGCATGGCCAGCGTCTGGCGCGAACGCACCTTTCGCAAGAATCTGATCCTGTCGCAGGGACGGATCGTGTAAATCTTACTCTCGCATACAATCGAGTAGGGGGGTTCCTCACGGTCCCCCCCTCTCACACCACCGGGCATACCTGCTCGGTACCACGGCGGTTTCCCTAAACTTTTAACACCAGATACTTGCCTTCCAAGCTCATGAGTCCTTGTCGTTCAAACCACTCGTTGTCCATGGCCTGGTGTACGGTCCAGGTTCTGGATTTCCGCCACCAACTCTTCCCAGAAAGCGCGAGCATCCAGGCTCCGAACTCCTTGACACCCAATCCTTTCAAGAACTCCGCTATGGTTTTCGTGTTCTTGAGTTGTTTCAGGCGGACACAGCGAAGTTTACGGCGTATCCATCCCTCCAGTTCACGCAACAAAGTCTTGCATTGTGCCCAATGGAAGTAGGTCAGCCAGCCGCTGAGATAGGAGTTGAGCAGTTTGATGCGTTCTTCAAAGGGGATCGGCAGATTACGCTTTGTTATTTGCCGAATCTTGTCTTTGACGCGCTTGACGCTTTGTGGAGCTATTCCGAGAGTTCCGTCCCGTAGAAGACGGTATCCCAGAAACTTCCTCTTCCACACAGGGGCCACGGCGCTTTTGGCCTGGTTCACCCTGAGCTTCAGTTTCGTTTCCAGGAAGTTTGTCACGGATGCCATCACCCGATGGCCGCCCTTCATGCTGCCGACGTAGATGTTGCAATCATCGGCGTAGCGGCAGAAGCAGTGGCCTCGTCGTTCCAGTTCCTTGTCCAGATCGTCGAGCAGCAGGTTGGCTAGCAGAGGAGACAGCGGACCGCCTTGGGGCGTGCCTTCGTGGCGGGCAACGCATACGCCGTTCTGCATGATTCCCGCATTGAGGAATCCGCGAACGATGCGCAAGAGCCGCTTATCTTTGACATGCCGCGCCAGGCGGGCCATGAGCATGTCGTGGTTGACCCGGTCAAAGAACTTTTCCAGGTCGAAATCCACTACGATTGTCCGCCCTTCCTGCACGTATTCCTGCGCTTGCTGCAATGCGTCGTGTGCACTGCGGCCCGGCCTGAATCCGTAACTGGAGTCAGAAAACGTCGGGTCCAGAATCGGGGTGAGAATTTGAAGGATCGCCTGTTGCGCCAGACGGTCGCGCACTGTGGGAATTCCCAACTGGCGCTTGCCGCCGCCGGGTTTCGGGATTTGCACCCCTTTGACCGGCTGCGGCTCATAGCTTCCGTCAAGCAAGCTGGCGATGAACTCATCCTTGTGGGTTGCAAGCCATTTGCGTAGGTCGGCCACGGTCATGTTGTCCGCGCCCGGCGCACCCTTGTTGGCTTTGACCCGCTTGTAGGCTTGGTTGAGATTTGCGCGTTGGCAAACCTGTTCCATGATGTCCAGTGTCAAGGCTCGTCCTCCTTCAGACGCCGCAAACGCTTGCTGCCCTCGTGCGCTCCAGGTTCGGTTCCGCCGTCGCTGGGAACCGCCGAGGCGTGGGTGTTCTCATTGGAAACTATCCCCACTTTTTTTTTTTCAGCCGCTTCGCGTTCATCGAGTCGTCTGTGACTGCTCCTTGGTTCAAGAGATTCGGCCCTTCGTCCGCCAAGGGAGCGAACTACTATGGCCTCTGCTGACTTCTCGCCGCCCTTCCCCAAGTGTTGCCACTCCGGTAGTCGGGCTCGTCCCGACAGGCGATGAGATCTCCCAGGGTAAGACACGATTCTTTCCGCCGGGCCTCGCCGGATTTACCTGTGCAACCTCCGGATGGTATGGGGCGTCTTCGTCCATAGCCGAATTACCCGGTTG
>QZKZ01000262.1 GCA_004796465.1 Desulfovibrio sp. | reverse complement strand
GGCTTTATGACATGAGCGGCAACGTATGGGAGTGGGTGGAGGATTGGTATGCAGCCGATGCCTACTCTTTGCACTCCCAGGACAATCCTCGCTATTCGAGGGGAGGTTCGACCCGGGTGCGGCGCGGTGGCAGTTGGGCTAACGATGCCAGTCTCGCGAGTTGCGTTTTGCGTAGCCGGTACGCTCCGGGAGAAAGGAACGCCTACCTGGGCCTTCGCCTTATAAGGGCAGAGTGAACTGGTGCTATTTCGCCTTTTCATTACTTATGTCAGTTTGACCTGCCCTGGAAAAACTGGTCCATCCTGAATGTTAGGGGTAAGTGGACCTGGTGAGGATTTCCATGGGCAGAAAGAAGCATACTCCGGAGTAGATCATCGGCAAATTGAGGGAGGCTGAGGTGCTGCTTGCGCAAGGACAAACAGTGCCCCAGGTGAGCCGAAGGCTGGGCGTAACCGAACAGACTTTCTACCGCTGGCGTAAGGAATACGGTGGCATGCAGGTAAGCCAGGCCAAACGACTCAAGGAGTTGGAACGGGAGAATTCCCAGCTGAAGCGCTTGGTAGCTGATTTGAACTTGGACAAGCTGATCCTGGAGGAGGCGGCAAGGGGAAACTTCTGAGCCCTTCGCGCCGTCGCCGTTGTGTGGAGCATGTGCGGAGTATGGTACGGATCTCAGAACGCCGGGCCTGCCAAGTACTTCGGCAGCCAAGATCCACACAGCGGTACGCTGCCCAACCTCGGTCTGACGAGGAAGCGTTGACCGCCGCCGTCATCGAGTTGGCCACGCAGTACGGTCGATACGGCTACCGCCGGATCTTGGAGTTGCTTCACCGTGAAGGCTGGCGGCTTGGCCATACGCGCCTGGAGCGCATTTGGCGGCGTGAGGGGCTACAGGTCCCCAAGAAACAACCGAAGCGCAAACGGTTGTGGCTTGCCGATGGTTCTTGCGTCCGGTTGCGGCCATGCTGGGCAAATCACGTCTGGTCATACGATTTCGTTTTGGCCAGGACCCACGAGGGCAAGGCCTTTCGAATGCTGACGATCATCGATGAGTTCACCCGGGAATGCCTGGCCATTGAGGTGGCAAGGAAGCTGAAATCCGAAGATGTGCTGTATCGGTTGAGCCGACTCTTTGTGGAGCATGGCGCACCGGACCATATTCGGTCAGACAACGGGCCTGAGTTCACGGCCAAGGCCGTGCGCAACTGGCTGGGACGGGTCGGTGTGAAAACGTTGTACATCCATCCGGGAAGCCCATGGGAGAACGGCTACAACGAGAGCTTCAATGGCAAGCTACGGGACGAACTCCTCAACGGGGAGATATTCATGACGCTTGCTGAAGCTCGCTACTTGATCGAGCAGTGGCGCGTGGAGTACAATACTTTCAGGCCTCACAGCGCACTAGATTATAAGCCGCCCGCGCCCGAGGCAAGGCTCCCCTGCAGGGGAGCCTTGCCTCAGCCCCGCCGACAGTCGGTGGGAAGCACTAACATTAAGGGTGGTACAAACGGATAGGGCAGGTCAGCTCAAATGGGCAAGGACACCATGCTTGTCTTCCTACCACACCAGGTAGGTCAAAGCCACTATGATTGCGGACGCTCTTTTCCGCAAACACTCGGGGATGTACGTGGTCTAGCTCTCCTGCGAATGCACGTCGTGCATCACAAAGTGCTGATCGCTGCCCCGACCCCTAGGATACAAGCCGCCTGCACCCAAGGCGAGGCTCTCAAGAATGCACAATCATCGAGGGGGTACAAACGGATAGAGCAGGCCATCAACAATGAAATCGATTCCATTCCCCTCAATTTGTCGAGTAACCCCTCAGGTATCCAATGTTTTCCAGTCTAAATGTTGTGACTTCTGTCGTGACAACGCAAAAAGGGTCATGACGATTACGCCGTAACCCCTTGATATCGCAGGTCGGGATGAGAGGGTTCGAACCTCCGGCCTCCTGACCCCATTCAGTCAATGCTTTTCCCGGCATTGTCAGCTATATCTGCTCAGCTTCTCAAGTATATGGAAT
>QZKZ01000336.1 GCA_004796465.1 Desulfovibrio sp. | reverse complement strand
TCCACCCTGCTCGTGCCCTTTGCCCTGGCTCCGGAAGAGTATGCCTGGCTCATGGCCCAAGAAGGCAGCATCGGCCTGCGCACCGTGGGCATGGACGGCCTGGAGATCATGATCCCGGCAACCATTGACAAGATATCCCCGGCCTTTGACCCGGAAACCCGGAAGATCAACGTGGAACTGGCCGTAGACGCTTCACTGGTCGAGCCGCGCGGCGGCTTGCGCATGGAAATGGACATGGAGCTTGCGGACGGTTCGGGCGCGGTGCTTGTTCACCCGGACTGCGTGGAACTGCGCTATGACGAGTACTGGCTCACCCGCGAGGACGGCGGCCAAGTCAAGGTCGTGGTGCTGGGACAAGGACCCGGTGGCATGTCCCGCGTCTCTTCCACTGAGATCATGGCCGATGAACGGTTTGTCATGCACCACGACTAGACTGGCGGCATTTCCTTACCAAGGCACGACGCTGCGCCACGAAAGGCGGCCGTCCCTGTGCTTGCGCAGCAACGCAGCGGCAAAAGCCAGGACCGACAGATGCCAAGCAGCCAGGCCGAACCAAATGAGGGCCGTGGATCTCCCGCTGGAATTGCCGTCATTATAGCGGGCCATGTCCACGATATCCATGAACAGCACGTGTACGCTGAACATGACCACCGTGAGCAGAATGTAGATGATCAGAAACCATTCCCACGCATTGACCGCGGAAAGGGGGATGGGCTTTTTGCGCATGAACCGAAAGCAACCAATGCTCAGGACAACGCCCATGATCGCATTGGCCACTTGCACGGGAGAGTACACGTCCGCGCCTGTGATGTTGAAGAGCACCACCAGGACTTTGGGCAAGGTGAAATACAAGGGCAAATGGATGGATACTAAAATCCGGACCGCCGTGGACTTGGTCACTCCCATGGCCAAGCTGCGGCCAACAAGCCATCCAAGGACCAACAGAAACAGGTAGAACAACACCAGAACCACTGCACCCCCCTTGGGCTGAAAACACTCGTGCATCATGCCCCGCCCCTTGGGCCATGGCAAGGACCACGTTGTTTTTCCGGATATAATCCTGTCAGGGGCGTTGATTCTCCTTGAAATTGGAGTATGCATGTAGGGTTGCCCCCTTATCTCCGGCATGAGGACCTTGAAATGTTGACCTTAACCACCCCCAGAGTTGCGACATGAAATCAGTGATCCGTTTTACCCTTGCCCAACACGTGTTCTTTAACCTGCTCTTTGTGCTGCTCATGGTGGCGGGCGCTTTTTCGCTTATGGAAATGCCCGTGGAGCGCTATCCCGAGATCAATTTCGGCACCGTGTTCATTGATACGTACTACCCCGGAGCCACTGCCTCTGAAGTAGAGGCCCTGATCACCACCAAAATCGAAGAAGCCCTCGAAAACCTCGAGGACGTTGAGTATTACAGTTCCACTTCCTCAACAGCGAGTTCGGACATTGAAGTCAAGTTCGTGGACGACTCGGACTATGACGCCTTGTACGACGAACTACGCTTCAAGGTCATTTCCATCCAAAAGGACCTTCCCGAGGACGCGGACCCCCCGACTTTCACCCTGTTGCAAACCTCGGAATGGATGCCCGTGGTGGTCATCAACCTGACCGGCGACCGATCCAACCGGGCGTTAACCCTCATGGCTGAGGAATTGAAGATTCCCCTGTCTCAAATCGAGGGAGTCCAGGAAGTCAAAATCCAAGGAGAATACATCCGGGAATTCCACGTGGTGCTCGATCCCGAACGCATGACGCGCTTGGGTGTGACTATGGATGAAGTCGCTCAAGCACTGGAGTCGGCCAACGTGTCCATCCCTGCCGGCGATTACACGGACGAGGTGGGAGACCTCACCGTGCGCGTGGACGAACGTTTCCGCAGCCGGGAAGACGTGGTCCGGACCATTGTGCGCAGCGACGCTGACGGGTCTTTCGTGCGCATTGAGGACGTGGTCAGTTCAGCCGAACTGGGGTACCGCGATCCCAACGTAATCACCTCGGTAAACGGCCTGGACTCGGTGTCCCTGTACATTTCCAAGACCGATTGGGGCAACGCCCTGGACGTCAACAAGAGAATCTTGGAGATCATGGACCAGTACCAACCCCTCTTTGCCGAGGAAGGCGTGGACATGGTCATGACCCAAGACTCCACGGTCTACATTGAAGACGCCATGTCCACCCTGGGCCTCAACCTCGTGGTGGGCGTAATCCTGGTCACCATCATCATTTGGTACTTCATGGGCGTACGCAACGCAGGCCTGACCACCATCGGCATTCCCTTCGCCTTTTTGGTGACCATGATCTTCATGTATATCACGGGCAACTCCCTCAATGAAATCACACTGTTCTCCTTTGTACTTGTATCGGGAATCATTGTGGACGACGCCATCGTGGTGGTGGAGAACATCTACCGCCACGTGCAAATGGGCAGTTCCCTCAAGGACGCGCTGGTCAACGGCACCAGCGAGGTGTTCATGCCCGTGATTTCCGCCACCACCACCACGGTGGCCGCATTCCTGCCCATGCTGATCATGTCCGGGTCCACCGGCGAGTTCTTCGCCTTGGTTCCCAAAGCCGTGACCTTTGCCATCGCGGCCTCTATCATCGAATGTCTGTTCATACTGCCCCTGCACTACAAGGATTTCGGCCCCAAACCCAAGCTGGGCAAGGACACCCTTCACGAACGCGAGAACCTGATGCTGCGGTTTTCCCGCTTCATCACCAACCATGTGACACGGTTCACCCTGCGTTTTCGGGTGTTCTCCCTGTTCCTGGTGTTCTTGGCCTTTTTAGTGTCCATGACCATGTTTGGTCTGTCCATTGCCGGTGTCTCGCCACTGATCAAAATCAAGTTCTTTCCCGACGACTACAACTACTACTATGTCATTGTAGAGGCCCCCCCCTCCACCACCATCGAGGAGATGGACGCCAAACTCAAGGAGATCTCGAATTTCGTCATGGCCGACGGCCCGGGCATGGCCGACTCGGCCACGGGCAGCGCGGGTTTCTATACCAGCGAAGACTACGAGCCCATTGAGGGCTCCAATTACGGGCAAGTGGTCGTGACCCTGCCCGCCAAGAACGATCAGGACTTCCGGGATGCGCCGGGAAAGGACATCATCAAGCATTTAGCAAACATGCGCGAAAGGATCACCCAGGCCTTCCGCATGGAAGGGTGGACCTTCCGGGTCAGAGCGGAAGTGGGCGGCCCCCCTGCGGGCAAGGACATCACCGTGCGCTCCGTGGGTACGGATACGGCCACGGTGGAAGCCCTGGCCGAGGAAATGCTGAGGTACATGCGCAATACCCCGGAAATAGCCGACCACCTCATAGACCTGGACGACGACCGGGGCCAACCCAAACGAGTGTTCCAGTTTCACGTTATTCCGGAACGCGCTGCAGAATACGGATTGACCCCGTCGCAAGTGGCTCGTCTCGCGGCAAGCGTGCTGGACGGCAGATTCGTGGGCGATTACCGCTTGGCCGACGAGGACGTTGACCTCAAGCTCCTCATTGACACGGACTACCTTGCCACGCCTTACAGCGCGCTGGATATCCCCCTGGTGGAGCACGCCTCAGGCCCTGTCCGTTTGGGCGACCTCTGCGAGTTGGAGGCCTCGGCCCTGCCCAGCGAGCTTAAACGCCATGACGGGGACCGGGCCATCACCTTGGAAGCCAACCTGCGCCCCGACACCACCATGTCCACTCCAGCCATCGTGAATATGGTCGCCAAACACTACGAGGAAGTTCGCGACAACTTCCCGGGCGCGTCCCTGGAGTTCGCGGGCGAGCACGAATCCACCCGGCGCTCTTTCACGTCCCTGGCCTACGCCTTTCTCATCGCCATGTTCATCATGTACCTGATCCTGGCCAACCAGTTTAAGAGCTACCTCCAGCCCCTGATCATCCTGTCCGCCGTGATCTTTTCGCTCATTGGCGTGATCCTGGGCAAGTTCGTGACCCAATCCATATTCACGGTGAACAGCTTTATCGCCGTGGTCGGCGTCACCGGCGTGGTGGTCAATGATTCCCTGGTGCTCATCGACTTTATCAACCGTTCCTACCGCAATGGCATGACCCGGCGCCAGGCCGTGTTGGAGGGCATCCGGGTGCGCCTCAGGCCCATCGTGCTCACCACCCTGACCACGTCGCTGGGTCTGCTGCCCATGGCCATAGGCTTTCCCGAGTATTCCCTGGTCTGGGGCACCATGGCCTCCACATTCGTGGCGGGCCTGTGCACCGCGACCATGCTCACCCTGTTCATCGTGCCTGTGGAATGGGACCTGCTCATGGCCTTGAGCGAGCGCAGACAACGCCGCAAGGAGCGCAAGGCCGAGAAGAAACGGGCCAAGCTGAGGGAGCAAGCGTCCGAAGCTCCAGCTCTTTCCTAACTGCGAGAATATTCAGGTCTTATTCCGGAAATAAAGGGAACTGCCTGGAAAGGTTGACCAAAGCTGCAGGCTTGGGACACAATACAGAGCTAGAACAACAACGCGCCCGTGGAGCAACTGCTCCACGGGCGTTGCCTAGCTCATGCAGACTTTCCAGGAGGCGCTCATGGCAGGAATTTTTCGCAACTTCTTCAAGATCATCGACCACCAAACCGTGATCATCGCCGCGCTCACAGTGGGCGGGACCTATTTGTGCCTGCGCTTTGGGATCACGGCGGACATGCCCACGGGCATCATCGGCATCGCCATTATCTTTCCCATCGTGTTCTCCATCAATGCGGCCTACCGCCGCAGGGAAGACGCGCTCAAGTCATTCGCCTCGCTCAAGGCCCATGCCGCATCCCTGTACTTCGCCCACCGCGACTGGGCCCCAAAGGACGTCTCGGGCAGAGACAAGCTGGGCCTCAAGGAACTGCCCACGACCCTGCTGCACCGCGTCCGCGACTACCTCAGCGCGGTGGAGGACAACGTGGACAAACTCAAGGACGTGTACGAGGTGTTTTCGAGGTATTCCAAGGAAAACGAGATCATGCGCGACCTGGGGGTGCCTGCCAATGAGATTTCCCGCGTGAACCAATACGTGCGGGCCATGATCATCGACTTCGAGCGCATGCGCAACATCCACCTCTACCGCACGCCCATGAGCTTGCGCGCCTACTCCTGCATCTTTCTCAACATCTTCCCGATCCTGTTCGCGCCCTACTTCGCCTTCCTGATCCAGGACACCATGCCCGTGGTGGGCTACGCCCTGGCCGTACTCTATTCCGTGATCCTGGTCAGCCTGGACAACATCCAACAAGTCCTGGAAGACCCGTTTGACGCGGGCGGCGAACACGTGGACGACTTGAATCTGGACGTGGCGGACAGGTACGTGGGGTTGCTCTGACCGGCAGGAATCACTTCTCGGTTTCGACGCTTTCCGCCTCGATAACAGGGATATCCTCGGCGTCCGGGGGGGGACTCTTGGGGGGAGTCCCCTTTGCGGGCTTGCCGGAATCGAGGCGTCCCCGGGCCAAACCCTGCTGCAGCTCCTGAAAAAACGCCAAGCCTTGGCCAGGCGTCATGGGAGTGTCTTCCCCCATGAACAGCAGGTGTTCGTCTCCCAGGGCAACGCCGTTTACACCGGACAAGGTAAGCTCCAGTTCAAGAAATTCCCGGTAGGGAATAAAGCCTTTGTCCGTGGCGCTGGTGCTGTAGTTGATCCCGTCCGAAGCAAACACCACGCACTCCTCGCACTCTCCGGAGACCGAGGTGTCGAGCACGCCGTAAATCACCTCGTCGTCGTCCAAAAAGCAGCTGTTCATGGCGTTTTTGAACTTCTTTTCCGGGGCCTTGCGCTCGGGATATGCGCCCTTGTCCGCGCCATACCGCCAAAGCAGCATGATGGTCACCTTGGCCGAGTTCATCTTGCTGAGCTGGGGCCGGGGGATATGCGGTTCTTCCAGCACAGGGCCTGGAGTTTCTCCTGGAGAAGATTCAGCCCGGACTGCCTGGGCAGGGGGAGGGGCAGCCTTATCCTCTGGTTGAGGAGGCGCGGCTTCGCTCTCTTGACTCGGCATATCTTGAGAGTTGACAGGCCCGACCTCGCAGAGCATGCCGACTTCCCCGAACTTGGCTTTGAGGGCCAAGGCGGTTTTCCGGTTCAGCCAGCGCTTGATCACCGTGGGTTTGCCACGAAACAACTGGGCGAGTTGGCGCTCGGACATGCCGTATTTCCCTGTCAGGGTCCGGCGCGCCTCTTCCTCGCTGCTGCCCTTGGCCAACTTGCCCGTGAATATCAGTGCATAATTCTTGCCCATAGCCGCACCTTGCCGCTCCAATCGTTTGTGCAGCTCCTATCATTATTGCCTACTTATGTCTTGTCCAATACTCGCGACGTCCTCAACCGAGGCCGGCAGCGGATTTCCACATGCTGCTGTACCGAGGCGCGCGCAACGGACGTGAAAACAACGCTGCTAATCGTACATGCGGGCCAGGGTCTCTTGGCCGGACATGCCGTGATTGTTGCTCCACTGGCAGGCCATGGTCGTTCCCATGTTGTGGCAGTCGAAGTTCACGATATACCCGGTGCTCGGCACCAGATAACTCATGACCATCCTGTCGCCGGAAAAGGACTCGGATTGCAGTTGAAAGACCTCACCATCCATGCTGTCCACGATGTGGTCGATGTGAAACCCGGAAGGCGTGGCAAGTATGGTGACCACGACCTTGTCCGTAACATCCAGCCAATCCCCGGCCATGTCGTTTGACCCGCTGGATTCGCTCGGTCCGCTGGACTGAATCTGGTCCTTGGGATTCTGGGCCCAGGCTTCCCCTTGAGCGCCGGTAAGCCATGCCGCGCCTCCGGCCAAAACAAAGCCCAACACAAGGACCAACAGGGACAGCGCCACAGTTCTTTTACGCACACCTTCCTCCTTATTGTTGTATTGCGCCCACAGGTTTTTACGGCTCACCTCAATCCATTCGGTAGATCACCACCGAGTCAGCGGCAAAAACAACTTGCGCTCCGGGCAGGGGTATCTGCTCCTCGCCGGGCTCCCAGGAACGAAACACATAGTCCGCGCCCAGGCTCTTGGCGAACCCGGCCCACTTGGCTTCGCGCTGCACCGGATCCTCCATGGCCTCGATGGCTTGCCAGCGCAGGTAGTTCGTATGCCAAGCCAGCATCTTGCCGTTGTCGGCATAGCCGAGAACGCCCCCGTCCTTCCAGGCGTAGGGCACGGGCCGCTCGCCGTAATAACGGATGGTGAGCAAGCGGTCTCGTTTCTCGCCAATACCCAATACCAGGGAGCCTGGCGGCGTTTCCTCGCGCAAGAAGTCGAGGGCGTCCACCAATTCTTGCTGGGCCGGGGCCATGGTCAGCATGTAGCCCTGGCGCTGGTAGCGGGTCCTGCGGCCCAGTTCCTCGCCCCATGCACCGATAACGGCCAGAACAGCGGCCACGAGCAGCCACGTGGCCAGCCGTCTCCTGTTGCGCGCGGCCCAGCCCCAGGCAATGGCGGCTGAACGATCCTTGAGTTGCTCATGCCACGAGCATAAGACCCAAACAATGAACAGCAGCATGATCGGAATGAGGAAACGCAGGCCTCGGATCAGGTTCATTTCCACGGGCACCGAATCCGTGAGCATGCAGTAGAGCTGTTCCACTGCGGTGAGCCCCACGCTGACCAGGAGCACGCCCGTGAGCCACGCCAATATCAATGTGGAACTCGAACGAGTTTGCGGCCGTGCCCTGCGCAACCACCAAGCCCCGCTTAGGCCGGCGGCCAAAAGAACGATCATGGCCGGAGTAAAAAAGCCCGCGATCGCCGCGCCCAGTTGCAGCAGGCCAGTCTGGGTCTTGAAGCGGTCGAGCCAGGCCTGGCGCACAGCCTCGTATTTGACTTCCCAGAGGAACTCCTGGGCCTTGTTGAGAGGCTCCCAAATGCCCCCAGTGCCGGGGAACACGGTCACATCCGCGCCATGGGCATGCCCCGCCAGGTAGTTGAGGGCCGTGGGCGCGGCCGCCCCAAGGAAAACAAAACCCAAAGCGAACATGACCACGAGCTTGCGCGGCCAGGACCAGACCTTGGGCAAGAACGGGATAAACCCGCACCACAGGGCCAAGCCCCAAGTAGGCGCGGACACCGCATGCACGGCCATGAGCAGCCCCGCGCCGATCATGATCAGGGGCCAGCGCAGGGGCTTTTCCCGCCACAGCCAAGCCAGGCTGAGCAACCACGGGAGTAAGGCCTGGAAGGTGCAGCGGGCCAGGGAGTCGCGGTGCACGCCCCAAAAGGTGCCGAGATTGACTTGAATCGGCGCGAGCAGGAGAAAGGCCAGGAGCCCGGCCCACAAACGATTCTTGAGCACCAGCACCCCGAGCAGGTAAAACCCGCACAAGTGCAGCATCAAGTGCGGAAAGAGCAGGAGGTGATGCGGCGTGCCGTAATCGCCCACCAGAGGGGCGAGCAAGCGAATCAGCGGCAACTGGGTAATGCGGTAGAATTGGAAATTGTCTGGATCGCCCAACAGGGCGTCGCCCGGAAACAGTCCGGGGGTATCCATGGCCAGGGCGATGGACGCATTGTTGGCGGCGTCGCCCGTGAGAAAAACAAAAGGCGTAGCCCCGTTCCAGGCCAGGAGCTGGTAACAAGCCGCGAAAAGGACAAAGGCCAGGAGCCAGCGCCAGTCAGTCCGCGTCATGCTGAATCCCCTCCCCTGCCCATGGCGAGTTCCTTGTTGGCCAAGGCCTCCAGATACACGGTTTCGGTGCGTTCAATCTTGCGTTTCGCCGTGAATTCCTCGAACCGTTTGCGGCTTTCCCCGGCCCATGCCCGGCGTTGCTCGTGATCCAGGACAGCCTGTTCAAGGGCCTTGGCCATGCCCTCTGTATCTCCAGACTGGACCAGCAGGCCGTTGCGCCCGACGATCTCGGGCACTCCGCCAGCGGACGCAGCCACAATGGGCAACCCCATGCCCATGCCCTCAAGCAGGGCGTTGGGCATGGATTCGG
>QZKZ01000163.1 GCA_004796465.1 Desulfovibrio sp. | reverse complement strand
GCCCTGTACAACGGCGATGTGGACGCCTTTTGCGGAGCGGACAAGACCGCGATCTACACCATCCGCCACCTCGGCCTGACCGGCATCAGCCCCGTGGGCACGCCCCTGGACATAACGGACCTGCACTTTGCCGTGAACCGCGACCAACAGTGGCTTCTGGACGCCGTGAACCTGGGCATGCGCCGGGTTGTGGAGAACGGGGAATACGACGCCCTGTACCGCAAATGGTTCGTGGTGGAGATGGACGAGACCGAGCAGAACCAGCTCATCCAGGCGGCAAGCGAGGCCGCGATCAACGCGTATGCGCCCTACTCCCAAACACCCATTGGCGCGGCAGTTCTGGGCATGTCCGGCGCGACCTACACGGGCTGCAACGTGGAGAACGGGGTGTCCGGCTTTTCCGCCACAGCCCTGACCGTGGCCGTGCACAACGCGGTCAACTCCGGGGAAACCGACATCCGCGCCGCTGTGGCCGTGGCTCCGGACGGCTCCCTGATCACCCCCACAGCCGAAGAGCGCCGTTTGCTCCAGGAATTCGGCCGGGGCATCCTGGTGCTCACCGAGCCCGAGCCGGGCCGCTTTGTGGTGCGCACCATCGCCGAGCTGCTGCCCTATCCTTACCAGCCCGACCTGCGCACATATTAAAGGAGAGTGTATGGCCGAATCCCCTGCCCATGACCCCCAACGCAGACGCACCCGCATCAGCGGCCACTTTCCCGGCTCTCTGAACATCGAGGGCCGCGACGTTGAGATCACCACGGAGAACTTGAGCCTCAAAGGCCTTTACTGCACCCCGCTCCAAGCCGGGGACCATATTCCCTTGGACCGGCCTTGCGTGGTCACCATCCGTCTGGGTGCGGGCGTGGCCCTGACCGTGGACGGGAAAACCGTGCGCAGGGACGACGGCTACGTGGCCGTGGATTTCACGGGCATGGACGAGGACAGTTACGCCCACCTCCGCAATATCATTCGCTTTTCCGCGCCAGATCCCGATTCCATCGACCAGGAGCAGGCCCACATCCCCTTTGAGAGCTGAGCCTCAGTTCCGGGCAACCACCGGCAGTTCCAGGCGGGACAAGGTTTCCGGCCCGTGAAAAAGGGTCAGGACCGGCGTCCCGTTGGTCAGGCGGGCGAACTGGTCCGCGTCCCCTCCGGCCAGAGCCAAGCGCAGACGCCGCCCCTCGCGCACCAGCACGGACACGGGCAGCAGCCCGAACCTCACTTCCATGGTTTCGCCCGGTTCCACGGGCAGTACGTCCTGCATGGCAAAGGAGCGGCATGGGCCGTCCGCAACATGTGGCGGGCCTTCACAGAGCCCGCGTTGGGTCAAGCGCAGCATGCCCTCGGTGAGCACCCGCACCTGCCCTGCTTCATCGATCTCCTCCAAGTAGGCGAACACAGCCCCGTCCTGTTCCGTGGTCGCCAGATGCAGGTGCGCCACCACCGTGCCCGTGATCTCCGTATCCTGCTCAAGGGGAGCGCTGGTGTACACCAGCCGTTTCCCATCGCTGGAGGCAAAATCCAGGAAATGCACGTCACTGCGGCTGAGCTGGGTTTTCCAGCGGTTGTAGTCCCCGCTGCCCACGGAGTATTCCACCGTGTAATCGTCTTGTCCTGACTCCTGACCCGGCTCCCAAGCCAAGCCAGTATCCCGGGCCAGATATAACGGCCTGGCCTCCACGCCTTGGGGCGGCCACACCGGCGTGCTTTTCCAAACCTCCTCGCCCATGGTGTAATACACGATCTCCTGGCGCGGCTCTGTTCCCTCGCCCTTGAGATAAAAATCAAAAAATCGCCGCAGCTCCAGCAGCCGCACCAGTTCATTGGGCTCGGTGGCCGCGTCCGGCTTCAAATACGGACTCGTGTGCTGCGTGGCCGCGTGGTTCCACGGCCCGATAACGGCCCGCTGGGGATTGGACAAACTCATGTAGCGTTTGAGCACGGACCCCGCATAGGCGCCATCGTGCCAGCCCGACCAGCCGTAGATGGCGGCCCTGCCCCGCTCGATCCGATCACCCACCCCATGCGGGCTGAACCCGTCCACCGTGGTCCCGGCCGCGTCCGCGAACTCGTCCCGGAAATCCACCCGCCGCGCCGCAGCATAAATATCCAGGTTGTCCGCATGCTCCGCAAACGCCGCTTCCAGGGCGAACCGCCCGCACGGCCCGCCATCTCCCCGGCACGCCACCGGAGCCACGCCCTGCAGCAACATCTTGCCCATCCAGCCCGCAACATCCGGAACACAACCCGCATCCAGCGTCCCATTGAACTTGCCCCAGGAAAGCACGAATTGCTCATTGAACACGCCGCCGGGAAAAGCAATGTCCGCATAGGTATCAAACAAACTGAAGCGCGGAGCCACGGCTTTGAGCGCCGGGTGCTCCAACGACGCCATGAACTCGGCGCAGGTGCCGCCATAAGATATGCCCGAAGCCCCCACCAGCCCGTTGGACCACTCCTGGGCCAGGACCCAGTCGATCACCTCCCGGTAGTCCTCCACCTCGTCCTCGGACCAGGGATGCGGCCGCACCCCGGTTGACGCGCCCGAACCCCTGGCGTCCACGCTGAGCACCGCATATCCGCTCGCCGTGAACACCCGCGTGTACAGAGCCGGCCCCAGGAACCACGACACCGGCGGGTTGAGCTGCCAGCGCCGCCAATACCGCGTGGGTTTGATGATCGCGGGAATGGTTTCACCGGGCTGCAAACTTCCGGGCAGGTACACTTCCACTGCAATGTGCTCGCCGTCGCGCATCTCCAGGTACATTGACTCACTGTCCACGCCTTGGTGGGAGTAGCCGGGAAACGAATACTCGCCCCCGAACACCGCCGCGACCTGGGCAGCCTCCCCGGCCGTGGGTTCGGGCGCACGTTCGCTGCCAATCTTGGTCCAGGCCCAGCCCAGCAGCACCAGCACCATGATGTGCAACACGCACATGACCACAACCGTACGCCCCCCTTTTCTCCTGACAGGGGACGTGGAAGAGGAATCTTGGTTTTTCATGGGCTCCTCCTACCCTGGTCCTGGGAATATGGGAAGACGAGATTGGGTTATGCCGCGCCTTGTTTTGGTGAACCTGGGTGTCCCGGCGCGGGCTGGGTCGCGGCCGGCG
>QZKZ01000266.1 GCA_004796465.1 Desulfovibrio sp. | reverse complement strand
TTTTGCCCAGGCAGGCCGCCGCCAGGGCGATGAGCAGGGGCTCCAGGGGCAACCGGTAGCGTATGGACGCTATGGTCACCATGTGCAGGGCGGTTACATAGCCGATGAACAGCCAGATGACAACCGTGCTCTTCCACTGGCGCCTGAGGACCCAGATACTGAGCAGGGCCAGGATCAGAACAGGGCCGAAGGACAGGATCGAGAGCCAGGCGTAGAGGCCTGAGCTGTATTGCTCGGCATTGGGGATGGGGTTCCAGAAGCGCAGGAAGCGTTTCCAGCACAGAGTCAGGAAGCGGCCGGGATTCTCCTTGATATAGGCCACGGCCTGTTCCTTTTGCCACTGATTGACCTCGATTTCATTAAGGCCCTCGGGCATGCCCCGGGTGGGGCTGAAGCCCTCGGGGCAGACCCCGCCGTCCACGGACATGGGGTTGTTGCCCTCATACAGGGTGCGGCCCGACGTGGTGGTGGTCAGCAAGGGCTCGCCCAGGACCTCGTAGTTGCGCACGGCCCAGGTGGCGGCCAACACCGCGAAGACCAAGGCGCAGATCAGCACTTGGGAAACGCGGGCGCGCTTGAACAGCAGTTGCCAGGCCCAGGCCACGGGCAAAAAAAGCATAAACACGGGCCGCAGCAAATGGCCGAACCCGGCCACCACGCCGCTGAGCAGTCCCTTGCGCTTGAGCTCGGGCTGGAGCAACATTTGGAAGAACAGGGCCACCACAAACAGGAACAGGGTCTCGGTGAGCAGCAGGGACGTGTAGAAAATGAAAAAGGGGTACAGGGTCATGGCCAGGCATGCGGCAATGACCGTGAGCCGCGAGGGGTGCAGACGGTAAGCAATAATGGCCACCGGAGCCAGGGTCAGGGCTGAAACCGCGGCCTGGACCAAGCGCACCAGCCAGAAACCGCCTTGGCCCAACCAAGTCAGCGCGCCCACCACGAGCGGATACACGGGCATGACAAAGGCCTGCTTGTAGCCCTCGGGCAGGGGCTCCATGCCGAGCCAAGCCTTGGCGTAAGTCAGGTAGGTCTGCTCGTCGGGAAAAATCAGTTCCTGGGGCGCGATGAACAGGGCATAGGCCGCGCGCAGGACAAAAGCCGCAAGCATGAACAGCAGCAGGGTTGAGCGCTGCTTGGAATCGGCCCACAAGGAGCCCGGGGAGTCGGTCACGCGTTGTCTCCAGAGGAAGGGGAAGGGGGATTATCAGAGGGAATGCAGTGGGAAACAAGGCCGGCCACTTTCTTGTGCACGGGTTCCCGGGGCAAGTCCGCCATGTCGGCGTTGAAGAAATTGAGCAGGAGCTGGAAGCCGAGGATGATGGCCACTGCCGCGATCATGACCGTGCCCGAACTGGCCGTGGTGCCGCTCACCGTGGAGTGGATCCAGTGGGCTCCGCCAAAGACCACGCCGAAACAAAACAGCAGGAAACCCAGCACCAGGTTCAGGGAGGCGAAACTGAAGTTGCGCAGGAAATAGTTGTAAAAGATGCGCTTGAGAAAATTGCGGCCATGGAGAAAGGGAAAACTGACCAAGGCCCGCTTGACGTTGAGCCCGCTCTCCTCGTCCTCGTAGCGGGCGGCCATGGGCACGTCCACGACCACGGCGCGCAAGGTGTTGAGCCGGAACAGCATGTCCGACTCAAAGAAGTAGCGCTTGCTGATCCGATCCATGGGCAACATGGCCGCCACATTGGCGTGGATGGCCGTGAACCCGTTGGTGGGGTCGAACAGGTTCCAGTAGCCGCTGGACACCTTGGAGAGAAAGGAGAGTCCGGCATTGCCGATGAGCCGGACCATGGGCATGGCCCGCACGTCCTCCAGGTTGAAGAAGCGGTTGCCCTTGACGTAGTCGGCTTGTCCCATGAGCACGGGCGCGGCGATACGGGAAATGAGCGCCGGGTCCATTTGCCCGTCTCCGTCGATCTTGACCATGCAGGTCGCGCCCAGCTTGACGGCCTCCTTGTAACCGGTCAACACCGCGCCTCCCACGCCCTGGTTCTCCTCGTGGGTGACCACATGCAGCCTGGGATCGCCGGGCAGGGCCTCTTGCGCGGTCTTGCCGCTGCCGTCCGGGCAAGCGTCATCCACGCACACGATGAGTTCCACTTCCGGGCCCATATCCCGCAGGACCCCGCCAATATGGCGCGTGACCTTGTAGCAAGGAATGACCACGGCCAAACAAGGAGATTCAGGGGATGCGGGTCGGGTATGCACGGAATGTCTCGGGGTATCTCAAGGAATCAGCGTAAGAGCTGGCGATATGCGGTAAAAGATTGGCGCACCTTACGTCAAGCAGGGGCTTGGGGCAAGGTGTTGGGGGGTCAGAGCACCGCGTCGAGCAGCATGTTGTCGCGGTGCACGGCCACCATATACGAGTAGCCCAGCACCTGCTCGATCTCGTCGCTCTTTTTCCCAGCGATCCTGGCCAAATCGTCGGAGCGGTAGTTCGACAACCCCACGCCCAATTCCCGGCCCAGGGCTTGGTCCTTTTCCCGGACCACGATGCGCACCAGGTCGCCCCGGTCAAAACGGCCGTGCACGGACACGATGCCGATGGGCAGCAAGCTTTTGCCGCGCTCGGTGAGCGCCCGCGCCGCGCCGGGGTCGATGTATATATCGCCGTGGGGGTCGCGGTTGTAAGCCAGCCAGAACTTGCGGCGGGAGATGGTCTTGCCCTCGGGCCTGACCCAGGTGCCGGGATTGCCCCCATCCATGGCCCTCTGGATCACCTCGGGTTCCTTGCCGTTGAGGATCAAGGTGGGCACGCCCAATTGGGCGGCGCGCTGGGCAGCGAGCAGCTTCGAATACATGCCGCCCGTGCCGACCTTGGTCCGTCCTCCGTCCCTGCCCCCGCACAAGGCCTCCAGGTCCATGGACGAGATATCCTCCAAACACTCAATGCGCTTGGCACCGGGATTGCGTAAGGGATCGCTGTCCATGACCCCGGGGGCCGAGGTCAGGCAGATGAACAGGTCCGCTTCCACCAGATTGAGCAGGAGCGCGGCCAAGGAATCGTTGTCACCGTACTCCAGTTCCTCGACCATGACTGTGTCGTTCTCATTGACCACGGGCACCACCCGCCAGGAAAGCAGCGTGGAAAAGGTGTTGCGCGCGTTGAGAAAGCGGCGGCGGCTTTCCAGGTCGTCGCGAGTAAGCAGGATCTGGGCCGTGGTCTTGGAGCGGCGGGAAAAGGCCTCGTCATAGTCGTGCATGAGGCGGCTCTGGCCTATGGCCGATGCCGCCTGGCGGTCGGGCATGTCCAACAAAGCGCACTGGTCCGCGGTACCGTTGCCCGCCTGAGTGCAGACCACGCTGCGGCCCGCGGCCACGGCCCCGGACGAGACCAGGACCACGTCCAGGTCCCGCTCGTGCAGGGTCGACACCTCGCCCGCCACCTTGTCCACGGCCTCGGGCGCCACGCCCCGCTCGTCCGTGAGCACGGCGCTGCCCACCTTGACCACTACCCGCTTGGCCTTGGCCAGGAGTTCCTGTTGTTCTGATTTCCAATCCATAATCTTACGCCCAGCGCTTTGGGATCATCCGCCACGCGCCGTATATCCCTTCTCCAGCCCCTGGGCAAGTTTCCCAGGAAGCCCGGAGCGAATGGGAAATCACGTGCCCAAGCGTTCCCACTCCCGCCACATGAGCTTGCTCAATTGCTCGGTGCCGTCCTTTTCCAGGGCCGAGATGAAATAGACCCGCTCGCCCCGTTCCTTGGCATGGGCGGCCAACTTCTTGACCTTGTCGCGCTCCCACAGGTCTATCTTATTGACCACCTTGAGTTGGGGGCGCTCAGCCAACTGGGGATCGAATTTGGCCAGTTCGTCGTTGATCAGGCCAAATCCCGCAAAGGGGTCATTGCCGCTGGTTTCCCAGTCCTGATCGATCTCTTCCAGGCCGAGCCAATGCACCAGGAACCGGGTCCGCTCCACGTGTTTGAGGAAACGGTGGCCCAGGCCCAAGCCCATGTGCGCGCCCTCGATCAGCCCGGGGATGTCCGCGATGATCATCCGGTCGTCGGGCTCGCGTTCCATGACGCCGAGGTTGGGGCTCAGGGTGGTGAAGGGATAGGGCGCGACCTTGGGCCGGGCAGCGGACAGGGCTGTGATCAGCGTGGACTTGCCCGCGTTGGGCAGGCCCACGAGCCCGGCGTCGGCCAGCACCTTAAGTTCCAGCCTGAGCCGCACTTCCCGGCCGGTCTCGCCGGGTTGGGCGAATCGTGGCGCGCGCATGGTCGAGGACTTGAAGTGGGTGTTGCCCTTGCCGCCACGTCCGCCCTTGACCACCACCTGCTCCTGGCCTGGTTCGGCCAGGTCCACGAGCAGGGTCTCGTCTTCGCGGGGGCCGGGCTGGTAACGCCTGAGCGCGGCCCTGGCGGTTTTGTTGCCCAACACCTCGTTTTCCTCGTCATTTTCCGCGCTGTCTTGCGCGCCCTCTTGAGGATCGGGCTCAGAAAAGTCTTCGTTGTCAGGCATCTCGTAGACCATGGACCCGCCCAAAAGCTTGGGCCCGGCCTCGTGTTCCGGGGCGATCCCATAGGCCTCGGCCAAGGCGGCCTCGTCCATGGTTCTGTTCGTGGAAGCTGCCGCGCCCTCATCTTCCTCGGCTTCTTCAGGCACGGTCATGTACACCAAGGTGCCCAAGGGAACCTCGATAATCAGATCCTTGCCCGCCCGGCCGTACTTTTGACGGCCCTGGCCAGGACGGCCGTTCTCTGCGGAATAGCGCCGCTTCAAGCGAAAATCCTGCAGAGTCACCAAACGCGGCTCGGCGCGCAGGATCACGTCGCCGCCCCGGCCGCCGTCCCCACCGTCAGGTCCGCCCTTGGGAATGAATTTTTCCCGGCGAAAGGACACGCAGCCGTGGCCGCCATTGCCCGAACGCACGGTGATGCTTGCTTCGTCAACAAAACGCATGATTTCTCCACATGGTCTTTGGCGACCCCAATTCCTTTCCGGCCCCTGTCCCTTTCCAGGCAAGGATCCGGGACCTCCGACTATTTCTTAGATCACCGCTTGCGTCAAATCCTCGCCATCCAGTAGGGAGACACTTGCCAAGCCGGGCCTGAACGTCTACCTTGCAACCCTTTCCAGCGCAATGTTGACGCGAGGCATGCCTGTGACCACACGAAAACCCATAGAAAAAGTCCATTTCATCACCACGCCCCACGGCCTGGAGTTCGGCCGCGTGGACGCGGCCATCTATTCCACGCCCCCGGCAGCGTTCCTGTGGCTGTCCGCGCACCTGGAGTCCAAGGGCATTGAATGCCGCATCCAGGATGCCTACACCAAGATGCTCGACCTGGAAACGATCCTCAAGGACATCGAGGACTTCCAACCCGACGTGGTGGGCCTCTCCGTATTCACCATCGTCTGGTACGACAACGCCTACCTGGCCGCCAAGATCAAGGAGCGATTTCCCGAGGTCCTCCTGGTCATGGGCGGCTACCACGTCAATCACAGTTACGAGGAAGTCCTGCAATGCGAGGCAGTGGACTATTGCCTGCCTTTGGAGGGCGAGACCTCCTTGGCCGAACTCATCGAGTGCCTCAACGCGGGCGACGATCCTCAAAAAGTCAAGGGCTTGGCCTGGCGGGAAAACGGCAATCTGGTGGCCACCGAGCCCCGTCCACCCCTGCACGACATCATGACCCTGCCCCGCTTTCCCTATCACAAGCTCATGGACCACCGGTACGTGCCGTGGTGTTTCAGCCACTCGCCCAAGGACCGGTTCATGGCCACCATCACCAGCCGGGGCTGCCCCAACCAGTGCGTGTTCTGCGACATCGGCCGCACCGAGGGCCGCAGGTTCCGCCACTTCACGGCCCAACGCGTGGCCGACGAAATGGAATACCTGCACACCGAGTTCGGGGTGAACCAAATCGAGTTCCTGGACGCCCTGTTCACCACCAACAACAAGCGCGTGATCGAGCTGTGCGGCATCCTCAAGGAGCGCGGCCTGGAACTTGAATGGGCCTGCGCCTCGGCCATCCGCTTCACGGACAACCAGGAAATGCTCGACGCCATGGCCGAGACCGGGTGCAAAAAAATCTTCTACGGCGTGGAATCGGGCAATCCCGCCATTTTAAAACGCGTAAAAAAGCTGACCACGGACCAGGTGCGCAAGGTCATCGGCATGACCAAAAAAGCGGGCATCCTGTCCCACGCTGCCTACATCTTCGGCCTGCCCGGGGACACGCCCGATACCATGGAAGACACCCTGGCCTTCGCCAAGTCCCTGAACACGGACACAGCCAGCTTTTCCATGGCCATCCCCTTCAAGGGCACTGAACTTTACGACCTGTACAAGGACAAGCTGATTTCCACGGATTACCGGGAATACCAGCGTAGCGCCGTGTTCAAGGTGGACGAATACGAGCCCGAGTATCTGGAAAAGATGCTGATCAAGGCCCACAAGCAGTATTATCTGCGCATCCGCTACATCCTGTCGCGGCTGGGCAAGATCAAGTCCTGGCACGACCTGTGGATCCACGTGCGCATCGGCCTGGGTTTCCTCTTGGGCAAGATCCGCTACAAAATGGGCTCGCACAAGGAAGACTGACCCTTCTCCCGCCTCTCAGCGCTTCACCACCAGGGTTTTCACGAGAATATCGTGCAGGCCTTGCCTTTTTTCCGTGAACAAGATCATCACAAAGCCGTAAAAAAAGAGCAGGCCGGAAAACATCTTGCCGAAATAGCGTTCCGTGGCCTTGGTGAAGCTGATCCTGCGGCCCGCCATGTCCGTGACCTTGATGCGCAAGGCGATTTTGCCCACTGTGCCCTGGCTGCGCGAACTCTCCAGGATGGCGAAGTACAGCCATTGAGCGACGAACGCCCCCAGTTCGAGCATGGCAATGGTCCAAGGGTTCACCATTTGGGGCGTTGCGTCCCGCAGAGAAGCGCCCTCGGGCAAGGACATCTGCACGAGGATGCCTATGACAACGGTAAGAATGATGAACGTGGACAGACCCACAATGACGAAATCCAGGCCAAAGGCCAGGAACCGCTGCATGAACTCGGCATATTCCCCGCTTTCCGACCTGGGCCGGGGCGGGACCGGACGCTGGGGCGTTTGAGGCCGAGGCGCTTGAGGCCGGGGCGTTTCAGCTTTCCGGTCGCTGCCGCACCTGGGGCAAACCTGCTGCGAATCCGCGAGTTTTTGTCCGCATTGGGTGCAATACATGGCTGTCTCTTTGGCCGCCTGGATGATGCACGCGATAGGAGGACCGGGGTTCGGGCTTGGCAAGGCCGGAAAGGCGCAAGGTAATAGAAAAGGGGTGAAGGACCAGCGCCCTCCACCCCGGAAATTCATGTCCTGCGCGCAGCTAGGCCGCGGGCAGTACGCTGATGCGCGTCTTGACCTTTTTGTGGCGGCGGTACTTCTCGAACTTGACCACGCCGTCAATGAGCGCGAACAGGGTGTAGTCCTTGCCCATGCCCACGTTCTCGCCGGGATGGAACTTGGTGCCGAGCTGGCGCACCAGGATATTGCCCGCGCGGACCGCTTGGCCGCCGTAGCGCTTGACGCCCCGCCGTTGTCCGGCGCTGTCGCGTCCGTTTCTGGAGCTTCCGCCTGCTTTTTTATGTGCCATGACTGACTCCTTTACTTACGCCTGAATGGCCTTGACCTTGATGGCGGTGTATTCCTGGCGGTGTCCCTGGGTCTTGCGGGAATCCTTGCGGCGCCGCTTGTGGAACACCAGGATCTTCTTGTCCCGGCCGTGCTCCAGGACCTCGCAGGTCACCGTGGCGCTGTCCACGTAGGGTGCGCCAACAGCAGGAGCATCGCCGCCCACCATGAGCACGCGATCTATGGTCAACTCGCTGCCCGGCTCCGCCTGGATCCGGTCAACCTTGAGCTTGAGGCCTTCCTCAACGCGGTATTGCTTTCCGCCGCTTTCGATAATGGCAAACATTGTCGTCCTCCGTCGTAAAGAAGCGGATGTATACATCTCCCTCCGAGAAGAAGTCAAGCATTTATCCCCGGGAAAACCCAAAAAATCACATCTCCGGAATCTGGATGCGCGGGTCCAGTTCGTGGGCCTTGGCCCAATCCTGGTGGGCCTTGGCCTGGTCCCCCATTTTGTGCCACACGAAACCTCGATTATAATACGCAGCCACCCAGCCCGGATCAAGCTCCACGGCCCGGTTGAAGTCATTGAGCGCCTGGTCCAGACGTCCCAGGTTCATGAGGGCCAACCCCCGGTCCACGTAGACTCCCGGGTCGTTGGGAGAGGCGCGCACCGCGTCGTTGTA
>QZKZ01000013.1 GCA_004796465.1 Desulfovibrio sp. | reverse complement strand
TTGGGCCTCAAGGCTGCCACGGACGTCACGGGCTTCGGCCTGGGCGGGCATGTGCTGGAAATGGCTCGTGCCTCCAACGTCTCCGTGACCCTGAATTTGGACGCCGTGCCTTTTATAGAGCAGGCCGTGGACATGGCGTCCATGGGGATGATACCCGCGGGCAGTTTCGCCAACAAGCAGTTCTGTTCGTCTTCCGTGCATGTCGTACCCGGACTGGATTCCATTCTCGTGGACCTGGTGTTCGACGCCCAAACCTCGGGCGGGTTGGTCCTGGCCATGGATGCGGCCCAAGTGGCCGAAGCCTCGGCTATGCTGACCCAGGGCGGCCATCTGGCCCAGGTCATTGGCCGGGTTGAGCCCCGCCAGACTGATGTCGATCAGGCTAGGCTCACACTCTCGCCTTAGTGTTGGAGGTTTCAGGTAGTTGTTTCCTCTGTTTCCAGCCTGGGGGAGGCTGGAGCCAGGTATTGCTTCATTCTGAAATTTCTAGACAATTCCCGCTGTTATTAGGTAGTAATACATGTGGTCGATATTTCTTTTGCTGGTTGCCCGGCCCAGGGGATAGGCCGGGTCAACAGCAGTATGATATGGGTGAAAGCCCATGATACGAACCATCAGTGTCGGGGGCGCCCATGCGGTATCTCATCAGGTTCGGTTGTGCAATTACATTGTTGGTGGTGTGCTTAGTGTCTGGCTCCTTGACCAGGGCTCATGACTATCCGCGTATTGTGCTTGTGGAAACCATGGAAGTGCCCGTGGTTCTTGAGCATGCCAAGTGGTTTTTAAAGGAGATGGAAGCCTTGGGGTACGTGGAGGGCCAAAGCGCAGAGATCGTGTACATCAAGGCCGACGGCAACCTGGACTTGGCCATAGAGCGGCTGCAAGCGGCTGACGCCGAGGCTCGGCCAGATATCGTGGCCACGTTCGCCACCCTGGCCTCGCAAGCCGCCTGGGAAGTGTACGGAGGCAGCGAGGTTCCCATTATTTTCGGGGTCGTGGCCGACCCTGTGGGCGCGGGCATTGTTGAGGCGGTGGGAGAGCCTTCCGGCACGAATATCACGGGGTTGGTCTACACTTTGTTCCGCGAGCGTAAACTGGAAATCGCCATGAAGTTGGCCCGGCAGGTGGAGTGCGGCTTGCCCATCACTTTCGGCATTATCAGTTCGGACTACCCCTCGACTGTTGGAGACGCCAGAGCGTTCCAGGAACTGGCCGCAACCGACGAGAACGTGGAATTCCTGGTGCGCCAATTCTCGTATCAAGACATGCCTGACGGTCTTGCCGGCATGCTCGTGGACACTCGCTCGGCCCTTGCCGAGCTGGAAAGCGAAGTGGATTTTTGGTGGCAGTCCCCTGGCCCCTTGGCTGAAGTCGGAGAATTCACCCAGGTGATACTCGAACAAAGCGAGTTGCCCATTCTCTACGGCAATACCTTGGTGGCCGTGGAGAGCGGGGCGCTGTTCACGGTCAGCCCGGATTTCGAGGCTGGTGGCCGGGAAATGGCGCGGTTGGCCCATGAGGTGCTTCAAGGCCATGACGTAGGCGAAATTCCCGTGGTCATGCCTGTTGCCTTTAATTTGGGAGTGAATCTGAGTACGGCCTTGGAGCTGCAGATCGTGGTGCCGCCCGATATTCTGTCCCTGGCCGGGGAAAACGTGTACCGCTGACCATGAAGCTGCAAAACAAAATCCTGCTGGTGATCGTGCCCATGGTGGTCGGGCCTATCTTTGGCCTGGGCTTGTGGGCGCGCTCGCTCATCATGTCCCATCTTCATGACACCATGGGCAGGTACCAAGAAGGCGTACTTGAGACGTATATTTCCCAGTCCTTGGAAAAGCACTATATGTTGCTGCACGACAACAATCTGGACGATGTGCCTTCCTTTGTGGAACAGTATCAGCAGGTTGCAGCTGAATCAGCACGGGATATCGAATTTCTTTGGCCGGGCAAGGTGATCATTATCGGACCCGACTTGAGCGTAATTATGAATACCTCGGACCAAGATTCCCAGCCCATGGAAGACATCTGGATCGAGGTAGCTGATAGTATACTCAATACCACGCACAGCATTGAGCAAGGACACTTGGACTTGGAGGAAGGTCCGGTACATTTCAGGGCCGAGGAATTTCCTCCGTGGCAATGGTGCGTAATTTTAATTAATGACGGTAAGGCCGTACGCTCTTCATCGGAAAGGCTGACCATGGTCACGGCCATTGCGGGCGTGGCGAGCGCTGTCGTACTTATCGGCATTGTTCAGCTCATGCTCAGCACCGTGGTCTTGCGGCCCATATTGCGTCTCAAGGAAGTAGCGGCTCGGATCGCGGCAAAGGAACGCGGGGTTCGCGCGGACATCGCCTCAACAGACGAAATGGGCGATTTGTCCACCAGCATCGACGCCATGGCCCGGCAAATCGAGAATGACCGCGATGAATTGCAGCGCTGGAGCACGAGCCTGGAATTGCGGGTGCAAAGACGTACAGAGCAACTTCAGGCAGCCAACGATATGCTGCGGGAATCCGAGGAACGATTCCGGGCGATCATGGACTCCACTCCGGACTCCATTTTGGTTTTGAACAAGGAGTACGTGTATTTATACGCCAATGCCGCTGCCATGGCCTATTTACGCATGGTCAAGGAGCAAATAATCGGCAGGAGCACGGATGAAGTCTTGGCAGGATTTCCCACATTCAAGGAGGTCTGGGAAAAGCGCATTGATGAAGTGCTGGCCTCGGGGCAAACCATTCGGGTTGAGGACAATAATCTCATGCGCGAGGGCGTGTACAGTGAGTCATCCCTTTCACCGCTGTTGGATGAAAAGGCGAAGCCCTACGCCGTGGCCATAGTGTACCGGGATGTCACGGAGAGAAAAAAGATGGATCAGCTTCGCAAGGACACCGAACGCATTATCCGCCACGAGCTTCGTACGCCCCTGGTCTCAGTGCTGTCCTTGGTGGGCATTCTTGAAGATGAAGAGAACATTACCCGGGAGCAGAACAAGATGTTGTCCCTGGCCAGGGGGCAGGCCAAGAGGATGCTTGGGTTCATCGACATGAACCAGGATTTGGCCAAGATGGAAGCCGGGGGCTATCAGCCCCGCTTGGAGGATGTCGATCTCGCGCCCATGCTCCGGTTCGTGGTCAAGGAGTTGGCCCCGCTTATTGCGGACAGGCAGGTTCGAGTGGCCATGGCGGTCAACGGTCATGAAATCGCAGGCGCAAGCTCATGCATTGTGCGCGGCGAGGAGATTCTGCTGTACTCCATGTTGCTGAATTTGTTGAAGAATGCAGCGGAGGCCTCTTCCCAAGGGGGGAAGGTTGAAGTGGAGCTGGCGGATCAGGGCGAGCGGACACTCGAGGTGCGCAACGACCAGCCCGTGCCCGAGGTCCTGCGTGAAAGTTTCGGTCAAAAATACGCCACCCACGGCAAGGACCGGGGCACTGGACTCGGCGTGTATACGGCCAGGCTCGTGGCCGAGACTCTGGGCGGCAGTTTTTCCTGGTCCAGTTCTCAGGGTGAAGGTACTGAAATTGTTATTTCCTTGCCAAAGGAGGAGAGTGAGGCCTTGGTATAAACAACAGTCTTTTTCGCCCAAGGAGCAGTTTTTTCCTCTTTTGTAGAACCCAAGCGAAAAACCCCCCCTGTAACGCCTTCACACCCGGCCAATACTCTGCTATAGGGCGGCACACCCTCAAGGCGAATCGCGTCGAGCCAAGTTTGACGCGGTTCTCTCCCAGAACCCGCATAGGGAAGACCTTGAAAATTTTTGTAAAAAGTCTATAAAGAGTTGAGAAAACGGGCGAGAGTGGCGGAATTGGTAGACGCACTGGATTTAGGATCCAGCGGCCTAGCCATGGGAGTTCGAGTCTCCCCTCTCGCACCACCACGACACGACGCCGCACCGGCGCGGGAGCTCCGGTATGCGGCTTGCATTGCTCATTTGACCCAGTAAGGAGGACGTAGGAATATGGAATATCGCGTGGAAGACGTCACGCCTATCAAGCGTACCGTGCATGTGGACGTGCCCGCGGAGGAGGTCACCGCCTCCATCGCCGCCACAGTGGCCATATATAGCCGCAGCGCCGACGTAAAAGGTTTTCGCAAGGGCAAGGTGCCCATGTCCGTGATCGAGGGCAAGTACCGTAAACAGATCTACGGCGAGGCCACCACTGACCTGGTCAACACCCACATCAACGAGATCATGGACGAACTCAAGGTCTCCCCGGTTTCTGGCATCGATTATGACGGCGCCGAGAGCTTGGTCAAGGGAGAAGACTTCAGCTATTCCATCACCTTTGAGGTGATGCCTGAATTCGAGTTGCCTTCTCTGGAAGGCCTGAGCGTGGAAGAGGAAGAGCCCGAGGTGGACGAGGACGAGGTTCAAGCCGTGATCGACCGCATCCGCAACCAGATGGCCGAGCTCAAGGATGTGGAGGAAAAACGCAAGGCCCAGGACGGCGACGTGGTCATGGTCACCTTCCAAGGTCAGGACGAAGACGGCAAGCCCATGGACGAGGTGCGCGCCGAGAATTTTGAGCTGACCCTGGGTGAGGGCCAAGCCCTTGAGGATTTCGAGACCCTGGTCAAAACCCTGGAAGTCGGGGAGATCGGCGAGTCCAAGGTGACCTTTCCCGAGGATTTCCTCAATGGGGACTTGGCCGGACGCACCATTACCATGCGCGCCAACTTGAAGGCTTTGAAGGAAAAAAATCTGCCTGAGGTTACCGACGAGTTGGCCCAGAAGGCAGGCGGTTTTGAGAGCGTGGACGCCATGAAGGAAGCCGTGTCCAAGTCCTACACGGAAAGCCGCAAGCAGCTCTACCGTTCCCAGGCCCAGAAACGCCTGCTGGACGAACTGCTGGCCAAGGTTGACTTCCCCTTGCCCGAGGCCATGGTCGACCGCCACATTGAGCGGATGATCAACGAACTCACGGGCAACCTGGAGCGCCAGGGCAAGAGCTTGGATTCCACGGGCAAGACCGAGGAACAACTCCGCGAAGAGAATAAACAAGAAGCCGAGGACCTGACTCGTTCCGAGATATATCTCCTGGCCACGGCCAAGGCGGAAAACCTTGAGGTCAGCGAGCAGGAGCTGGACTTTTTCTTCCAGCAAATGGCCGCGCGTACTGGCGAAGACTTTTTCCAATTGAAAAAGTTCCACATGGACAACAATCTCATGTTCGCTGTGCGTGATCGCCTCTTGGCTGACAAGGCCATGGAGCACCTCTACTCCAAGGTTGAGGTGCGTCCGATCCCGGCCAAGAAGGAAGACGCTGGAGACGCCGGGGAATAAACGCTTCAACAGGGGATGGACTTGACATCCTCGGCTGGAGTATCATCTGTTGTGAATGAAAAAAGAGAGAGCCATGCACGATCCAGTTCATGAAGGGGGCAACGCCATGACCTCGGCTGCCGTGCCCATTGTCATCGAGACCACGGGCCGTACGGAACGGGCCTATGACATCTATTCCCGGCTGCTCAAGGACCGCATCATCCTCTTGGGCACGCCCATTGACGACCACATCGCCACCTTGGTGTGCGCCCAACTCCTGTTCCTGGAATCCGAAAATCCGGACAAGGAAATCAACATGTACATCAGCTCGCCCGGCGGCGTGGTCACAGCGGGCATGGCCATCTACGACACCATGCAGTACATCTCCGCGCCCGTGGCCACCCTGTGCCTGGGCCAGGCCGCGTCCATGGGCGCGCTGCTGCTGGCGGCCGGAGCTCCGGGCATGCGTTACTCCCTGCCCAACAGCAGGATCATGATCCACCAGCCCAGTGGGGGATTCCAGGGCCAAGTCACGGACATCGACATCCACGCCAAGGAAAACCTGCGCACCAAGTCCCGGCTCAACGAGATTTTGGCGCAGCACACGGGCAAGGACTTGAAAAAGGTCACCAAGGACACGGAGCGCGATTTCTTCATGTCCGCCGAGGACGCCAAGAAGTACGGCATTATTGACGAGATCCTCGTCACCAGAAAGAAAGACGAAGAATAACGTACGGGGGAGCCATGGCCACAAAAAAGACAACCCTGCCCCAGGAGTTGAACTGCTCCTTTTGCGGCAAGAGCCAGGACGAAGTCCAGCGCCTCATTGCCGGTCCGGACGTGTATATCTGCGACGAGTGCGTGTACCTGTGCAACGAGATCATTGCCCAGGAGAACATGAGCGAGGACCTGGAAGAGGGCCGCTTGCTTTCCCCCGTGGAGATCAAGGACAAGCTTGAGGAATACGTGATCGGCCAGGAGCAGGCCAAGAAGATCCTGGCCGTGGCTGTTCACAACCACTACAAGCGAGTTTTTTTCGCGGGCTCCTCAGCCGACGACGTGGAGCTGGAAAAGTCGAACATCCTGCTCATCGGCCCGACGGGCTGCGGCAAGACGCTTTTGGCCAAGACCCTGGCCCGGGTGCTCAACGTGCCCTTTGCCATTGCCGACGCCACCACGCTCACTGAAGCGGGCTACGTGGGCGAGGACGTGGAGAACATCCTTGTTCAGCTGCTGCAAAACGCGGACTACGACATCGAGGCCGCGGGCCGGGGCATCATCTACATCGACGAGATCGACAAGATCGCGCGCAAGGGCGACAGCCCCTCCATCACCCGCGATGTGTCCGGCGAAGGCGTGCAGCAGGCCCTCTTGAAGATCATCGAGGGCACCGAGGCCAACATCCCGCCCAAGGGCGGCCGCAAGCACCCCCAGCAGGAGTTCATCAAGCTCGATACCTCCAATATCCTGTTCATCATGGGCGGCGCGTTCATCGGCTTGGACAAGATCATTGAGGGCCGCAAGCAAGGGTCCAGCCTGGGATTCGGTGCGGCCATGAAGAGCAAGAAGGACCGCCCCTTGGGCGAAATCTTCGGGGACGTGCACCCCATTGATCTGATCAAGTTCGGCCTGATTCCCGAGTTCGTGGGCCGCATTCCCGTGGTTACCTCGGTGGAGGAATTGGGCGAGGAAGACCTGGTGCGCATCCTCACCGAGCCCAAGAACGCGCTCACCAAGCAGTACAACCGGCTCTTTGAGTTGGACAAGGTCAACCTGCGCTTCACGGGCAACGCGCTCAAGGCCATCGCCAAGAAGTCCATCGAGCGCCAGACCGGCGCGCGCGGCCTGCGCAACGTCATGGAATCCATCATGCTCGACATCATGTACACCTTGCCCTCGCTGAACGGGGTCAAGGAATGCGTGATCAACAAGAACGTGGTGGACAAGGGCGTGGACCCGCTGCTCATCTACCATCAGGAAGCCAAGACCGGGTCCTGACGCCGTTTTTGTCGGGGATTGACAACGCCCCGAACCGACCTATCTCATATGGGATGCCCGGGACCATCTTGTTCCGGGTTAAGACATCCCACATGGAGTTTCTATGTCAGACAGCATCAATTTTGATCTGGATTCGTTCGGCAAGGAACTCAACCTGCCCTTGATGTCCCTGCGCGAAGTGGTCATGTTCCCGCGCTCCATCGTGCCCCTCTTCGTGGGGCGCGAGTCGTCCATCAAGGCTATTGAGAGTTCTCTGTCCAACCACGATAAGAAAATCTTTCTCGTGGCTCAGCGTGAGCCTGAGATGGAAAAACCCAATCCCAACGATCTGTTCGAATTGGGCACCGTGAGCAAGATTCTCCAGCTCCTGCGCTTGCCCGACGGCACCATCAAGGTGCTGTTCGAGGGCTTGTACCGCGCGCGCTGGTCGCCCAACGAGCAGATGTACTTGCCGGGCCAGGAATACCCCATGGTGCGCACTATGGAAGTGCCAGAGGACGATCCCTCGACCTCCGAGGCCAAGGCCCTGATCCGCGCGGTGCACGAGTCCCTGGAAGAGTACGGCAAGATCAACAAGAAGCTGGCGCCCGAGACCATCCTGGCCGTGTCGTCCCTGACCACGCCGGGCAAGCTCGCCGACGCCATCATGCCCCACCTCAAGGTGGATTACCTCAAGAAGCAGGAAGTGCTGGAGACCCTGGAGCCCCTGGGCCGCTTGGAAATGGCCTATGGCCTGCTGCAAGGCGAGATCGAGATCAGCTCCTTGGAGAAGAAGATCAAGTCCCGGGTCAAGTCACAGATGGAGCGCAACCAGCGCGAGTACTACCTCAACGAGCAGATGAAGGCCATTTCCAAGGAAATGGGCCGCGAGGACGATCCCCTGGCCGAGGTGGCCGAGCTGGAAGAGCAGCTCAAGGCCAAGGAAATGCCCGAGGAGAACCGGGAAAAGGCCCTGCGCGAGATCAAGAAACTCAAGCAGATGCCCCCGTCGTCCGCTGAATACACGGTTGTCCGCAACTACGTGGACTGGATCCTGGACCTGCCCTGGAACATCTACAAAGATACCGAAGAGGACATTGAAAAGGCCCGCCAAATCCTGGACGAGGACCACTACGGCCTGGACAAGCCCAAGGAGCGCATCCTGGAGTTTTTGGCCGTGCAAAAGCTGGTCAAGACCATGAAGGGCCCGATCCTTTGCCTGGTCGGTCCTCCGGGCGTGGGCAAGACCTCCATTGCCAAGTCCGTGGCCCGGGCCACGGGGCGCGAGTTCGTGCGCCTGTCCCTGGGCGGCGTGCGCGACGAAGCCGAGATTCGCGGCCACCGCCGCACCTACGTGGGCGCGCTGCCCGGCAAGATCATCCAGTCCCTGAAGCGGGTCAAACACAACAACCCGCTGTTCTGCCTGGACGAAGTGGACAAGATGTCCATGGATTTCCGGGGCGATCCGTCCGCCGCACTGCTCGAAGTCCTTGATCCCGAGCAGAACTTTGCGTTCAACGACCATTACCTGGACATGGACTATGACCTGTCCAAGATTTTCTTCATCACCACCGCCAACACCCTGCACTCCATCCCCCTGCCCCTGCAGGACCGCATGGAGATCATCAAGCTGCCGGGCTATTTGGAAGTGGAAAAGAAGAACATTGGCCGCCACTTCCTGCTTCCCAAGCAGATCGAAGAACACGGCCTCAAGGAGACCAACCTCAAGATCTCGGACAACGCCCTGCTCGAGACCATTCGCCGCTACACCCGCGAGGCCGGCGTGCGCAACCTGGAGCGGGAGATCGCCACGGTCTGCCGCAAGACCGCCCGCGACCTGGTGCAGGAGAACGATCTGGAAAAGACCGTGTCCGTGACGCGCCAAAACCTGCACACCTTCCTGGGCGTGCCCAAGCACCGTTACGGTGAAAAAGAGGAAGAGCCCCGCGTGGGCGTCAGCACCGGCTTGGCTTACACCGAGTTGGGCGGCGAGCTGCTGCTCGTGGAAACCGCGCTCATGCCCGGCAAGGGCAAGCTGGAGATCACAGGCAAGCTCGGCGACGTGATGCAGGAGTCGGCCAAGGCCGCGTTGTCCTACATCCGCTCGCGCTCGGACATGTTCGGGCTCAAGCCTGACTTCCACAAGGACGTGGACATCCACATCCACGTGCCCGAGGGCGCGATCCCCAAGGACGGGCCTTCAGCCGGCATCACCTTGGCTACGTCCCTGGTGTCCGCGCTGTTGACCATCCCCGTGCGCAACGACCTGGCCATGACCGGCGAGATCACGCTCAGGGGCAGGGTCCTGCCCATTGGCGGCCTGCGCGAGAAGCTGCTTGCCGCGCATCGCGGGCTCATGACCCGGGTGCTGATCCCCAAGGAGAACGCCAAGGACCTCAAGGATGTACCCAATGAGATCCTGAAATCCCTGGAGATCACCGAGGTCGAGCACATGGATGACGTGCTGCCCCTGGCGCTCATGGAGTCTGATCCGGACAAGATCTTCTGCGGCGTGGACGACTGCCCGCCCATCGCGCATACGCTCCTCAAGAGCCATGTGGTGGAGGTGGAGCCGGAGGGGAATCATACGCATTAGAGTGCGAAGCTTGAACTGATGAAAAGGAAAGGCCGGGGCGTGGTGAGCGCTCCGGCCTTTTGTTGTATCGAGTTTATATCACGTCGAAACTGAGAATGCCTTTGACCTCTTTGACTTTGAGTTGATGAGTTTTTCCGCCTCTAGGACAACCCTCCGTTAAATGGAGGATATGATCTTGGACTCTAGCCATTGGATCCGGTGGTGCCTCTACTCCCAAACGTCTAGCGGTTTCTGCAGCAATATCTTGGCGGGTGTAGCACCCTTCGAGGATCATTTGATCGAATATTACATTTTGTGAGCCACGATGGCCCAACCAGTTTGGATTGTCAGGCTCCTCTAAGTTCCATGTGCCTTTTTTCAAGTTCTTAAATGTTTTTAATATCTTTTCCGAGTTGAGAACTTGGTCCTTAGTTTTTTCCCAGTCTCCTTCCTTTCCTACAGTCATTTTTCCCTCCGTGGTGAGCATTGCAATAGAGTATAGCATGTGCTACATAAATATGGTATGTGTTGAATCAAAATGCTTTGAATCTCATAGCCCATATGCCTATTGCATTATGGTAGCGGATGCAATAGGTATTTCGGAAAATATAGAGGTATTGACAGTTGACTTTTGTAACCAGGTTGGTTACGCATGATCAAGAACATAGTTCACAAAGGCCTGGAAGCCTTTTTCCTGCACGGCTTAACCAAGGGCATCCAATCCAAACACGCTACGAAGCTGGCGCGAATCCTGGATCGGCTTGACGCCGCCAAAGCCGTGAAAGACATGGATGCGCCGGGCTATGGCTTGCATCCACTTAAGGGCGACCGTAAAGGCTATTGGTCAATCAAGGTCTCGGGCAACTGGCGAGTGATTTTCCGTTTTGAAGAGGGGCACGTCTATGACGTGAACTATCTTGATTATCATTGAGGACTGATCATGAAGAATCGTCTGCGCAAACCCACCCACCCCGGTGTCATCATCCGTGACGATTATTTGGAGCCGCTGTCCCTCAGCGTCACTGCCCTGGCTGAGCGGCTAGGCGTGTCGCGCAAGCACCTCTCCAACGTAATCAACGAGAAGGTTGGGGTGACGCCGGACATGGCGCTCAGGTTGTCGCGCGCATTCAACACCACGCCAGACCTGTGGTTGAACCTGCAACGCAACCACGACCTGTGGGTGGCCGAGCACTCTGACACGGGCTGGGACAAGGTAACAAAAGTGCCCGGCCTGGGCGACGCCCAAGCCGAGCACTGAGATATTCGTTCTGCCTGAAGAGCCTACTTCACATACCCAGGCGTATACCCCGCCTCAAACCCCCAATCCTCGTTGTCCGCGCGGCGGTAGTGGGTGACCGTGGGTTGGGCGTTGGCGTTTTCGCCGGGGTCGGCGCAATCAAAGCAGTAGTAATTGTAGAACATGGTGGGCCTGCCGTTGCAGCCCATGAGCGGTGCGGCCAGGGCGGCAATCACCAGCAACGTCAGCGTCATCCTCGGTATATTCATCTCGGTGTCCCTCTTTGATCTCTGCCTTCTGTCTTGTCCCTGCCCCCCAGATGGGGTCAAGGGGATCATCCCCTTGCGGGGTGTGGGGCTTAGATGTTCTTAGGCTTGAAAAGCCTTAGAACACCTTATGCAGCTTTGCTGTGAGAGCCCCACGACGTTACTCCGTTGACGTCGCCGTTACGGGCAAAGCCCGTCAAACTCATGCCGTTATCCTTTGACGTTCTCCGTTGACGTTGCCTTCCCTCTAATACGGCATAGCCGGAGGAATCTGCGTGGCCACGCTGGGGCTGATGCCCATCATGGACATGCCGGACCCATCCTCAAGCAGTTCCAGCACCTCGCGGGTGATGGGCAGGGTAGCCGAGGCCATGGCCAGGGTCTCGTTGGTCGCCGCATGGATCAGCCGCATATTGAAGCGCACGGACTGGGAGGTCACGGTGTAAGAGCCGGTGAGCAGCAGCATGGCCGAGAGATTCTGCTCGTCGATGATGTCGGCGTTGCGCGTGAGGCCGAACTCGCCGCGTCCCGGCGCGAACATGATGGTTTGGGCCTTGCGGGCTTCTTGCACGCGGTAGCCCATGGACACGAACCAGGTGGCCAGTTCCTCGGCATAGAGCCGCGCCAAGGGGCAGGTGAGTTCGAGGTTGCTCAGGTTGGCGGGCGTGGTCACGATAAGGGTCATGCCTTGGGCCGGGCGCTCAATGCCACCGAGGCGCTGCACGAGCTGGGCGTCGAGCTCGTCCGCGGTTTCCGCGGCCATGTCCGGGAGCATGCCCGCCATGGCGGGTACTGCCGGGAGCAGCAGGGCCAACAAGGCGAGAAGCACAAGGGAAGTTTTCATGGTCGTGTCCTTATGTTGCGATGTGTCCTAGCGTTGGCTCTGGACCATCATGTCGCAGCCCTGGACTTCCTGGGCCAGGATGCGCTTCATTTCCGGGTTTTGGGCAGCGGCCAGGCCGATGAGGAACCGCTCGCGGGCCAGTTCGTAGCGGCCCTGGGCCATGTAGCGGCGGCCCAGGAGCAGGTTCTGCATGGCGTGCTCGTGATAGGGGGCACCGGCGATCTCGGCGTCTTGGTTGCCGCCGGTGTATTGAACCCCGGCGGAGCAGCCTGCCAGGCCGGCAGAGGCCAGGAGCGCTAGCGCGATGAGCGTGAGCAAGGAGGATTTCATTATTGTTTTCCTTGTAGAATCAGTGCACGTCGTAGCCCAGGTCAATGTCGCCGAGCTCAGCGCCTTGCGTCTGGCGGTCAAAGTCGCCGACCCTGACCGTGGCGGGTTCGAGCTGCAGGTTGGCCGCGATCATACGGCGCACCACCGGGTTCTGCTGCATGACCGCCAGGCCCGTGCGCAGGACCAGGCCGGTGTTCATCTCCACGAGCCGGGCATTGATGAAAATGTTGTTCTGGTCGTAATAATAGGTGCCGACCAGGGCCACGGTGGCTTCTTGCTGGGCCGTGAGCATGGAGGCCCCGCGCCGCGACAGCAGGAACTCGCCCTGGCCCTCGCGGGTGGCCAGCTCCAGGCCCAAGCGGTACTCGCGCACCGGGAAACCGCGCTGGTTCAGTTCGTAGTACATCTGCTCGGCAATGTAGCGGCCAAAGGATGACGTGACCTGGAAGTTGTCCTGGTGCACAAAGGACACGGGCAGGGCGAGCACGCCTTCGAGGTCCGTGTTGGGCCGGATGGTGAAGAGCTGGTCAGCCAGCTCTCGGATCTTGAGCTTGAGTTCCCGGGCCGCCTCGTGGGACGCGCGGGGCATGGGCATGGGTTCGTTAGATCCCAGCCACACGTAACCGCCCTGGCCGTCGGGCAGGAACATACCCGTGTTCATTTGGGTCACGGGGTAGGTGTAGGAATATTCGCCGTCCACCGTGGACTCCACGGCCTCGCCCAGGT
>QZKZ01000226.1 GCA_004796465.1 Desulfovibrio sp. | reverse complement strand
CAGACCACCGCGAAGATGATCAGGATCGCATAGAGCAGGACCCGGGAAGGAGAGATGCTCGGGCTCATTACGCCACCCCCTTCTTTTTGCGGTACGAACTGACCAGATAGGGAATGATGAACATGGCCGCGAGCAGGAAGAGCACCACGGCGATGGCCGCGCCCTTGGCAAAGTTGTTGGCCCGAAACGAGGTGGTGAACATGTTCAGGGCGGGGTGGCCGGTTGTGGCCGTATCCCAGCCGGTCATGGCGTAGATCAGGTCGAACATCTTCAGGGAAATATGGGACAAAATAATCACCGCGCTGATGGTGATGGGCTTGAGCATGGGTATGGCCACGTGGCGGTAGTAGCCGAATGGGCCTGCCCCATCGAGCTTGGCTGCCTCGGCAATGTCCAGGGAAATGCCGTGGAAACCCGCGAGATAGAGCGCCATGGTGTAGCCGGAATACTGCCAGACCGCGGCCATGATGATGCCCAGGGTGGCCAGGTTGAAGCCGTGGGGCTCCTCCATCATGAGCACGTCGGGCAGGAACCCGCCGAACAGCCAAGTGGACGCGCCAATGACCACGCCCGGCAAGAGCAAGTGGTACAGGGCCTTGGCCCCTTTCCTGCGCAAGCGCATGAGGCCCCAGACAATGAGCACGGCAGCCAAGATGTAGAGCAGCACAGGCAAGAGCCGCTGCCAATTGAAGGTGAGGATCTGATCGCGGCTGGAGAGCCAGTCGAACTGGATGGGGTCCAAGCCCACGGCGGTGGGCAGCTGGTTCAGGCCCTGGGGCGCGAGCAGCCAGTTCCAGATGGTTCCCGTGACAATGAAGGACAGGGCCATGGGATAGAGGAACACGGTGCGCAGGATGCCGATGCCCCGTGGCCTGCGGTCCAGGAGAATGGCCAGGAACATGCCCAGGCCCACCGCGCCCGCGAGTAGCAACACCGAATAGAACACCGCGTTGACCATGTCCTGGCGAAAGCGCGTGCCCAAGGGGTCGGTGAACATGCTGATGTCGTCGGGAAAATCGTCGCCCATGGTTTCCTGCATCTGGGCGAGCATTTCCTGGACCTCGGGGCTCAGGGAGTCGCTGAACAGGTAGCGGTAGTTTTCCAGGCCCGTGTAGTTGATCTCCGGGTCGAATGAGAGCGCCTGCTCCTCGTTCCAGTCGGTCATGGACACGTAAAAGGTGTTGCCGATGAAGCCGTAGACAAAGATGCCGATCAGGATGATCGAAGGCATGAGCGTGGCTATCGCCAGCCACCTGTCCTTGGAAATACTCGCCATGACCGTTCTCGCGCGGGCTAAAGGGTTTACGGAGCGCGGGCAGGCCCTTGACTCAATGGGCCCGCCCACGCACCGGGATTACGTTACGTTACTGGCCAATGCCGTTTTGGATGGCAATGGCTTGGGCGGCCATGGCCGCTTGTTGTGCGTCGCGGGAGGCCAGGAACATCTCCATGACCGTGGCGAAGTCGTTCATGAACCCTTCGTTGGCGGTCACGCCGTGGGCCAGGGAGCCCACGATCACGTTGGAGCCGAAGTCGGCCGCAGCGGACTGGGAGTACGCGTTGTACAGGGACATGTCGCTGTCCAGACGCGCGGAGATGGAACCCTTGAGCGGGTTGAAGGCGTCCGAGCCTTCCTTGGAGCCCAGGACCTTGAGCCAGGCAATGGCGTTGTCGCGGTTGGGGGAGCCCAGGGGCAGGCCAAAGGAGTCGGCCAGGAACATGAACTCGCCGCCCGTGTCCGGGGAAGCCACCCAGCCAAAGCCGGTGCCGGGCTCCAGGCCCAGGGTGGTGGCCATGTAGCCTGCAGCCCAGTCGCCCATCACGTTGAAGGCGGCGCGGCCGTCAACGACCATGTCGGTGGCTTGTTGCCAGGACAGGCCGGCGGCGTCTTCGTTGGTGTACTGGAGGATCTGGCCGAAAAGGTCCCAGGCGGCCACGACTTCAGGGCTGGTCCAGGCCAGTTCGCCGGCCCACAGGGCGTTCCACTTCTCGGGGCCAAGGGCGCCCAGAGCCACGGATTCCCAGAGGTGGTTGGCGGTCCAGTTGGCGGCCAGGGACAGGGGCAGCACGCCCTTTTCCTGCAGGGTCGGAGCGATCTCCAGGAACTCGGCCCAGGTGGTGGGAGCCTCAACGCCCCACTCCTCAAGCTTGGCCGGGTTGTACCACATGATGTTGGAGCGGTGGATGTTCACGGGCACGGACCAGATGCCGTCCTCAGTGCCCAGCAGGCCGATGAGGTCTTGGGGGAAGGCGTCCATCCAACCCTCTTCTTCATACAAGAAGGTCAGGTCTTCCATGCGTTCGGCCTTGACCCAGGTACCGATGAGCTCTTGGCCAGCGTGGACCTGAAAGCTGTCCGGCGGGGTGCCGCCGAGCATGCGGGTCTTGAGCACGGCCTTGGCGTTGACGCCGGAGCCGCCGGTCACCGTGGCGTTGATCACTTCCACGTTGGGGTACAGGGACGAGTACAGCGCGATAAGGGCCTCCAGGGCCGGACCTTCGTCACCGGCCCACCAGGAGAAGATCTCCAATTGGCCGGACAGGTCGTCGGCCTGGCCAGCTACTGGTGCGGCAATCAGCAGCGAAAAAAGCGCCAGGACCAGACTCAGTTTTGCAACCAGTTTCATACCCATTCCTCCTTGCTGTGGTTTCCCCTAGGGAACTTGATGCGATGGCAGGCCCTTGCCTGCCGTCGTTTCCTTATGCCGTCAAAGATTCTTCCGTGTCCGGGTCGAACAGGAACATGCGATTGAGCTCAAAGCCCACTTCCAGCTTTTCGCCGGGCTTGGGCGTGAGGTGGCCTTCCACCTCGGCGATGAACGAGTGGCCGTGCGCGGTGAGTTCGAGCAGGGATTGGCCGCCCACGATCTCGGCCAGGACCACGTCCACGGTGGTGCGCCAGGCCGGGTCCATGGCCTGGATCTTGTTGCCGGTCTTGACCGCGTCGGGCCGGATGCCCACCAACACCTTGTCGCCGTCATTAAGCGACGCGCTCTTGCCGTTGACCACGGGCAGGGTCAGGCCGCCGATATCCACCTTGGGGCCGCCGTCCGTGCTATAGGTCGCGGGAAACACGTTGGTGGGCGGGTTGCCGATGAACCCAGCCACAAAACGATTGACCGGATTCTCAAAGACCTCGATGGGCGTGCCCACCTGCTGCACGCGGCCGTCCTTCAAAACCACGATGCGGTCGGCCAGGGTCATGGCCTCGATTTGGTCGTGCGTCACGTAGATGGTGGTAGTTTCGAGCTTCATGTGCAGCTTCTTGAGCTCGATGCGCATCTGGGTCCTGAGCTGGGCGTCCAGGTTCGAAAGGGGCTCGTCAAAGAGAAAGACCTCGGGCTTGCGCACGATGGCACGGCCCATGGCCACGCGCTGGCGCTGGCCGCCGGACAGGGCTGCTGGCTTGCGTTGCAAATACTCGGTCAGGCCGAGGATTTCCGCGGCCTGCTTGACCTTGGCCTCGGTCTCCTCCTTGGAACGGCGGCGCATCTTGAGGCTGAAGCCCATGTTCTGGGCCACGGACATGTGGGGGTACAGGGCGTAGTTCTGGAAGACCATGGCCACGTCCCTGTCCTTGGGCGGAACATGGTTGACCACCCTGGAGCTGATGGAGATTTCGCCGTCACTGATCTTTTCCAGACCCGCGATCATGCGCAGGATCGTGGATTTGCCGCAGCCCGAAGGCCCGACCAGCACGATGAATTCATTGTCCGCAATGGAGAGGTTGACGCCCTCCACCACCTGGTTGTCGCCGAAGCGTTTGCCCACGTTTTTTAATTCAACTTGCGCCATGGCTCATTCCTTGCCTGGTACATGGTTGCGGGGAGAAGGGGTTGGGACCTGTTCTACCCTTTTCCCGGTTCAGTGGTAACCCTGAATTGGACCCTTGCCCTAAATTTCTCTTCGGGCCTGAGGGTTACCTGGGGGAATCCCGGTTGGTTGGGTGCGTCCACATACCCCTGCGGCTCCAGGCAGAAGCCGGAATGGGTCGTGTACACGGCCCCGTCCCTGCCCGGCGTGTTGGGTGGCAGGTGATTGCCCGAATAGAACTGCACGCAGGCCATGTCCGTGTATAGCTCCAGCACCCGGCCGCTCACCGGCTCGCGCACCCGCGCCGCCCTTTCCGATGTTTTGCCGTCGTTGTCGAGCACGAAACAATGATCATAGCCCTTGCCGTACCGGATATCCTCGTCGTCAGCCGCGACCCGCTCGCCAATGGCGGTTTCCCCGCGAAAGTCAAAGGGTGTGCCGCCCACGTCCTTGACTTCTCCTGTGGGAATCTGGGCCGGGTCCGTGGCTAAATATTGGGACGAACGCAGGGTCAGCTGATGACCCAGGCAGTCCGCGCCGGTGTCAGCCGTAAGATTGAAATAGGCGTGGTGGGTCAGGTTCACGGGTGTGGGCTGGTCGGCCTCGGCAAGAAATTCCAAGAGCAGGGCGTCCTCGGCAAGGGTATACACCGCCGTGACCCGCAGCTCGCCGGGATAGCCCTGGTCCCCGTCCGGGCTGACCAGAGACAAGGCCAGGCTTGGTCCCTGCCGGGTGTATGCGGCATCCGCGGCCCAGACCCGGGAATTGAAACCTTGGGGGCCGCCGTGCAATTGGTG
>QZKZ01000079.1 GCA_004796465.1 Desulfovibrio sp. | reverse complement strand
TGGGCCCGCTACGGGAACCACGCCCTTGACGCCGAGGCCTCGGGCCTTGTCCAGGATCATTGTCGCGAGCATGACGGCCTGGAGCCGGTCGCGGCCACGTGGGACGGAGATCCCCTGGTCTTGGAAGGGGGAGCCCTCGATACCAACGGCCAAGGCACTGTCCTGGCCACGGAAGAGTGTTTGCTCGACTCCGAGGTGCAGGTGCGCAACCCCGGCCTTGACCGGCAGGGCTATGAAGCCGCGCTGGACAAGTACTTGGGCGCGCGAAAAGTGGTCTGGCTGGGCAGGGGCATTGTGGGTGACGACACCCACGGCCATGTGGACGACGTGTGCCGCTTTGTGGGGCCGTCGATCCTGGTGCTCTGCCAAGAAGCCAACCCGGCTGACGAGAACTACCGCAGTTTGGAGGAAAACCGGGAGCGGCTGGAATCAGCGCGTACGGCCCAAGGCGAGCGGATCGAGGTCATTGGCCTGCCCATGCCCGCGCCCCTGTATTTTGAAGGGCAGCGCTTGCCCGCCAGCTACGCCAATTTTTTCATTGGCCAGTCCTGCGTGCTTGTGCCTACGTTCAACGACCCCAGCGACAGGCAGGCTCTGGGAATTCTGGGAGAATGTTTTCCCGGCCGCGAGGTTCGCGGTGTCCATTGTGTGGATCTGATTTTGGGCCTGGGAGCTTTGCATTGCCTGACCAAGGAACAAGCCCTTGTCTGACATGGGCAGGGAAATGTGACAGCCGGGAAGGCGCGATAATCAAGGAATGGAGAAAGAGAAAAGGGTGATTGTCACTCCGCCGTAACAAGGGGTACATTATCCTGACATGGATCAGATGGTGTAACTCAACGTCGCTCGCAAGGAGGAGCGTATGCATAAGGAAACCGTCCTGGTTGTTGAAGACGACGAGGACATTTTGCAACTTCTTGCATTTACGCTTGAATCGGCCGGATACGGCGTGTTGTTGGCCCGGGATGGCTACGAAGGAGTCGCCACGGCCCGCAGAAGCCGCCCCGACTTGGTGGTGCTGGATATCATGCTGCCAAGCATCGACGGCTTTGAGGTCTGCAAGGAACTCAAACGCAATCCCGAGACTCTGTCGATTCCAGTGATTATGCTGACAGCCCGGGGCGAGGAAGTTGACCGCATCGTGGGCCTGGAGTTGGGCGCTGACGACTATGTGGTCAAGCCTTTCAGCCCCCGGGAAGTTGTCTTGAGGATCAAGGCCTTGCTCCGCCGTGCTTCCGGTGATGCGCCCGTGCGCAACCAGTGGCGCAAGGACGGCTTGGTCGTGGACCTGGAAGCGCATAAGGCGTCCATTGACGGCGAAGAAATGACGCTTACCGCCACGGAGTTCAAGCTGTTGGCCGAATTGATCAAGCGACAGGGCAGGGTGCAAACTCGCGACCAACTGTTGAATACGGTCTGGGGTTACGAGTTTGACGGCTATGCCCGCACCGTGGACACCCACGTGCGCCGCCTGCGCCAGAAACTCGGCGAATATGCGGACTATGTGGAAACCGTGCGCGGTGTTGGGTATCGCTTCAAGGGCTGAATGAGCCGCGCCCCTGGGCGGATGGTTTCACCCCGAGGGCAAGAGTCCCTGGGACCGTGAACGTGGATTTGCCGTGCGCTGTGGCGATGAAATGTTGGGTCTCCCGGATTTTGCCGAGGCCGGCGAACTTTGGGCGTGTTGGACAAGCGCAAGGAAAAGGGCATGGATAAGGACAAAAAAGTCAAGATGTACTGCGCGAACCTGGACTTCTACTACGGAGACTTCCAGGCGCTTTACGACGTGAACCTTGAGTTTATGCTCAATGAGGTCACGGCGCTCATCGGTCCCAGTGGTTGCGGCAAGAGTACCTTTATCAGGTGCTTGAACCGCATGAGCGATTTGGTCCCGGTCTCCCGGATCGAAGGGGAAATCAAACTCGACGGCCAGGACATCCGCGACTCCAAACTGGATGTGGTGGAACTCCGGCGCAGGGTAGGCATGGTCTTTCAAAAGCCCAATCCCTTTCCCAAGTCCATTGCCGAGAACGTGGGCTACGGCCTGGTGGTCAACGGCGTGAAGAACAAGACCTTTATCCAGGACAAGGTGGAAGAAAGCCTCAAGCAAGCGGCTTTGTGGGACGAGGTCAAGGACAGGCTGGACACTTCCGCCCTGGGCCTTTCCGGTGGCCAGCAGCAACGGCTGTGTATTGCCCGCGCCCTGGCCGTGGAGCCCGAGGTCCTGCTCATGGACGAGCCTGCCTCGGCCCTGGACCCCATAGCCACCCAGAAGATCGAGGAACTGATCCACGCGCTCAAGGAGCATTACACCATCATCATCGTGACCCACAGCATGCAGCAGGCGGCCCGCGTTTCCGACGTGACGGCCTTCTACTACATGGGCAAGCTCATTGAAGTGGGAGCCACGGAAACCATGTTCACCAGGCCCACTAAGCAACAGACCGAAGATTACATCACCGGACGTTTTGGTTAGGACCAAGCCGTATCCATGTGTCAATGTGGTAATTGTGGTAATTGCGGGTGTTCAAGGAATTTCGACTTACTGTTGCATATGAGCATCTAAAGGGGTATCTTTTAGTATGCTCTGAATCGGGAGGAATATATGGAACGGCGGTTTGAACAGGAATTGGAAGATCTTCGGCTGAAAGTCCTGGAAATGGCGAGCTACGCCGAGCAGGCCCTGGACAAGGCACTTCGGTCCTTGATTGAACGGGACACAACTCTGGCCCAGGAAGTCATTGACCACGACCACGAGATCAATCAACTGGAATGTGACATTGATGACGCCAGTTTGAAAATCCTGGCCCTGGAACAGCCCGTGGCCGTGGACCTGCGCCTTATCGTGGGCTCCATGCGCATCATCGTGAACCTGGAGCGGGTGGGCGACGAGGCCGTGAACATTGCGGAGCGCACCCTCCTCTTGGCCCATCGTCCGGCTCTGCCCTTCAACCATTTGTTGGAGGAAATGGCCGGGATTTGCCGGGAAATGCTCAAGTCCGCGATCAAATCCTTTAAGGACGATGACACCGAGTTGGCCCAGCGCGTCTGCGACATGGACGCCCGCGCCAATGAGCTGGACCTGTCCATGATCAAGAAGCTCATTGACTATATGCTCAAGGAGACTCCGGCCATTGAGCGCAGCGTGCATACCATTTTGGCCTCCCGCTCCATGGAACGCATCGCCGACCTGTCCACCAACGTGGCGGAGTGCGTGATTTTCAAGGTGAAGGGTGTGGACGTCAAGCACCACTGCAACCGTTTCTGAAATATTCTGCCCGAGCCTGAAAACAGGTCCGGGTAGTCATCTTTATAACGGGCGGTTCTTGACAAAGGGCCGCCCGTGCTTTCCTTGTACCAGTGAAGTCTTGTACTTTGGTACGTCAAGCGATACATGTTGCTTTTCGGGTGTATCACCTTCCCCCGGTTACTTTACGTGGAGGATCGACATGGCTGGATCTGACAAAAGGAAAATGGAATTCATGCTGCTCAGGGAAGAAGTGGGGCCCTTTCTCAGCAAGCTCGGACAGGATATGGAAAAGGGGGAGATGCGTTTTGGGGAAAACGCGGTGGATGTGAACGGCTACAACTCCCTGCAAGTCTCGGTCAAGGATGAAGGAGATCTGGACTCGGTCAGGGTCAAGATCAAAGTGAAGTTTCCCAAGGAACTCGCCAAGGTGGAGTACAAGAACGGGATATTCATTCAGGAAGTGGTTGAAGGGGAAGATGACGGCGACACGCCGGGCCCTGGGGGCATCCCCAAATACAAGACCTTGAAGAAACGCATGAAGAGCGACTTCAAGGCCATTAAAGAAGCGCTTGAAGCCGGCCAATTTCCGGGCCTGGAGGTGATGCGCTCTTTTCACCACGATTCCGAACTCATGGTCGAATATCCCGGTAAGGGGGATGAGTTCTACCCGGCATACTCCAAGGCGGTGCGGGAATTCGTGGCTGCCGTGGAAAACCAGGACCTGGCCAAGGCCCGCGACGCCGCGAATTTGTTGGAAGAACTCAAGGAAGCCTGCCACGACAGGTATAAGTAGAGGCGGGATGCAGGAATGAGCAAGGGGGAGCCCATGGGCACCAAAAAAATGGAACTCGTGAAGCTGGGGGCGCAAACCCAGGCCACGCACGTGGACCTGAGTAAAATTCCCGCTGATATCACGGAGTGGGAACTGGAGCAGTACTTTAAAGTTGTGTCCGTGGACCTGGACGTGGAGCAGCGCAGCCGTGTGGCCGTGCCCGAGAACACCTACCCGCGCCAGGACCGGGTATTCGCCGTGCACTGGCATCCGGAGTTCGTGCCCATGGACCTGATCCGCACCCGGATCAAGGTCATGTACCCCAATGTGGACAACGAACTGATCATCCCCACCCAGCACAACGAGATCCTTACTTGGGACGGGTACTCGGGCGTGGAAGTGGACTGTTTTTCCCACGGGTTCAACCGCAAGGTGCAGCTCTTGTTGCACTTCCGCAAGGAAAACGTGGAAGGCGCGGATACCCTTCGCTCCATGTGCGCCCATACCTTGAAATACCGTTCCTCCCAGTTGTTCAACCTCATGGAGGCCCTTACCGAGGACAGCCTTGAGGAAAGGCGTATGCAAGCCGCGGCCGAAACCAACGCGGACGAGGATTTGGTGGAGTTTTGCCGGATATACACCCGCAAACTCAAGACCATGCTCGACGAGAATTGGGATAAAACGCCCGTGGACATGCGCAAGAACAAGCTGGTGCGCAACTACTTCGATACCCTGCGCGGCCGCTACGGTGACAGGTTCATCAACCGGGTTCAGGTCTATCTCAAGGCCGTGAAGACCATTGTCAAGGCGCACTTTCCCCTCAAGTATTTTTACCGGGCCTCGGAAATCATTGAAGAAGCCAGAAGCCACGGCGCGGGCATCGTGATCCCGCACCCCGAGCAATTCTGGCCCATCCTGCTTGCGGACTACGATGTGGACGGCGTGGAGGTCTGGAACCCCCAATCCAGGGAATACACGGAATTTCTGATCTCCGTGCTGGACCGCTTGAACAGCGCCAGGCGCGGCAGCCGCAAGCTGCTCGTGTTCATGGGCGACGATTGCCACATGGGCGAAAAGGTCAAGGACCCGGCCCAGCAAGATGCCGCCAAGGCTGCCCGGGAAATCGGCTTGCAGCCCTGGGAGGACATGGCCATCCGCAAGGAGCTTATCCTGGCGGGCATATCCCGCGCCCAGGTCATGGAAGAATACCGGGAGCGGCTGGGCTGAGTGCGAGGCCCCGGCGCATAACCACAAGGAGTAGATCCCATGGGATCGGACAAGGTGTTTAAGCACGAATCCGTGCAGGATTCTTCCTCCATCCTCAAGTTCCTCGACGCGGTCAGGGACGGGTTTGCCTCAGGCACCCTGGTCCTGGCGGCAGGGGACAAAGAATTGGACTTTACGCCTCAAGGCCTGGTCAAGTTTGCGGTCGAGGCCAAGCGCAAGGACGATCGTTGCAAGTTCAGCTTGAAGTTTTCTTGGAAGGAGGAAGAGGACTCGGACAAGGACCAGGATCAACTGGAGATTCGTTCAGAGTAATCCCATGGAACACACCCTGAGCCGCGAAGGCATAGCCGAGAACCTCCGCTTTATGGTGCTGGAGGTGACCAAGCAGGTGGAAAACACCCAGCGGGTCCTGGACGAACAGAGCGACAAGCTCATGGAGTCCATTGAGAGCCGCGACGATTACATCGACAACCTGAAAAGCGTCATTGAAAACAAGTGTTTTTCAGCGATCCACCGCAGCGACGCCACGGACAAACGCACGGTGGACCTGCTGCGCGCGGTGAACACCGTGGTCACCAACTTGGAGCGCATCGCGGACTTTGCCGTGAACATCGTGGCCCAGACCGGGCACCTCAAGAAGCACAAGTTCATCAAGCGCTATAACTATCAAGCGTTTTTCAAGGAAATCCTGGCCGCCCTGGACTTGGTCTACAAGGCCGTGGTCAAGCAGGACATGTCCCTGGCCTTTCGCATCTGCCGCTCGGAATTCACCCTGGATCATCTCTACAAGGTCCAGTTCGATCGCATCCTGGGCGAACTTCGCTCGGGCCGGGAAACCGAGAACCTGATCACCAGCCACCTCATCCTGCGCTATTTGGAGCGCATGGGCGACGCCCTGCTCAACGTGGGCGAGGCCATCATCTTTGCGGCTGTGGGCGAAAAGTTCAAGATCCGCCAATACGAAGCCCTCAAGGAAACCTTGGCCGTATCGGGAATCGAGACCCCGATCACGGACGTGGAGTTCCACTCCATCTGGGGCACTCGCTCGGGCTGCCGCATCGGCGCGGTGGCGGGCAGGAGCAAGGGGGCTTCCGGCGAAGGCGCGGACACCGGCGCCCTGTTCAAGGAAGGCAACCGCAAGAAGTTGTTGCAGGAGCGCAGCAACATCAACTCCTGGGAAGCCATCCTGCCGGGTCTGCCGCCGCGCGTGCTGGCATTTCAGGAAGAGGGCGGCCAGGCCTCCCTGCTCATCGAGTTCCTGGGCGGATGCACCTTTCAGGAAGTGCTGCTCGGCGCGGAATGGGACATCGTGGAAAACGCCATCTTCCTCATCGAGCAGACCCTGGTCTCGGTGTGGGAAGCGACCCAAGCCTATGGCCCCAACCCCCTCGACTTCATCGGGCAAATCACCTCCCGTTTGGACGACGTCTACCGCCTGCACCCTTCCCTGCGGCAGGAGCGCAAGAATATCGGGGTATTGACCGCTCCGTGTCTGGAAGAGATGCTGCCAAAGGCCCGGGAGATCGAAAAGGGGCTGGAGGCCCCGTATTCGGTGTTTATCCACGGCGATTTCAACATCAACAACATCGTGTACGACCATTCCACCCAAAAGGTTCACTACATTGACCTGCACCGGTCGCGCCAGACCGACCCCATGCAGGACATCTCCGTGTACATTGTTTCAAATTTTCGTTTGCCCATCTTTGAACCTGCACTGCGGCAGCGCCTCAACCGGGTTGCCTTGCGCATGTTCGATTTTGCCCGGGAATACGCGGGCGCGCATGAGGACGAGGAATTTACGGCCCGTTTGGCCTTGGGCCTGGCCCGCAGCTTCATCACTTCGTCCCGGTTCGAACTCAACCCCAAATTCGCCCGCACCATGTTCCAGCGAGGCGTGTACCTATTGGAACGGATCATCGAGCATGAGGGACGGCCCTGGTCGGACTTCGACATCGCCCGGACCGTTTTGACCTATTAATCGCGTGAGCGCTGGATGCCATGGTGCTTGCGGGTAAGCGGTGACGCACGACCTTTGGAGAGGAGGTCCCATGAAAAAGATCGCGGTTATCGGCGTGCCCGGAGGCTGGTCCTCGGAGCGGCTTGCCGACGAGTTGGAACGCAAGACAGGTTTCCGTTGCCTGGTGGATCTGGAAAACGTGGCCATGGACCTGGAAAACAACAAGGTGTTCAACGGGGTGGCCGAACTTTCTGATATGGACGCCCTGATCATCAAAAAGGCCGGTCCTGCTTATTCCCCCAAACTCCTTGACCGGCTGGAGATGCTGCGTTTTCTCAAGGCCGGGGGCGTACGCATCTTTTCCGATCCCTTGTCCATCATCCGGGTCCTGGACCGGGTCAGCTGCACCGTGACCCTGACCGCAGGGGGCATTCCCATGCCGCCCACAGCGGTGACGGAAAATGTGGACTTGGCCCTGGATTTCGTGGCCAAGTACGGCAAGGCCGTGTTCAAGCCCCTGTACTCCACCAAGGCCAGGGGCATGATCGTGGTCGAGGACGGACCGCACGCCCGCGAGCAGGTCACGGACTATCACTCCGAGCATTCCGTCATGTACTTGCAAAAGATGGTCGAGCATCCGGGCAAGGACATGGGTGTGGCCTTTTTAGGTGGCGAATATTTGGCTACCTACGCCCGCGTGGGCGACGGCCAGTCCTGGAACACCACCACCCGCTCCGGCGGAAAATACGAACCCTACGAGCCCTCGGACGAGATCAAGGAATTGGCGTACAAGGCCCAGGCACTGTTCGACCTGGACTTCACCTGCGTGGACGTGGTGGAGACGCCCGAGGGCCCCAAGGTCTTCGAGGTCTCGGCGTTCGGCGGCTTTCGCGGCCTGCTCGACGCCAACCAAATTGACGCCGCGGCCATGTACGCAGACTACGTGCTGCAAAGGATCACTCCATGAGCGCGACCACCAAGGACCTCATCCACGGCTTTACCCAAGCCCTGCCCCTGGACCCCAATGTCGCCCCCTTGCTCCTGGATTTCGGCGGCTACGTGACCAGCTTGGTCACCAATTCTTCGGAGCTGCGCGAGAAACTGGCCGTGTATTTCCGCGATTTTCTGGCCCAGAACTCCGCATCCCCGGATGTGACCATCACGGCCCTGGAAGGCCCTTCCCCGGACCCCGGGCAGATGGGTGTGGAGTTCTCGGTCAAGCAGCCCGACCCGGGCAAGACCAAGATCAAGGAAGAGTGGTTTGATTTCCCGGACGGCCGGGCCGTGCGCAAGCGGCTCACGGGCATGCTTTTCGCCTTTGGCGCTGGGGAGCACTTGGCGGTCGGCCCTTGCGTGGCTAACGACAACCAAGTGGTCAACTTCATCAACAATCGCTTTATCGAGTGGACCCTGGATAACGGCGCACTGCTGTTTCACGCCGCAGGCGTGGCCAGGGGCGACAGGGGTATCGCCATGGCCGGTTTTTCGGGCATGGGCAAGTCCACCCTGGCCCTGCACGCCATGCGCTTGGACATGGAGTTCGTGTCCAACGACCGGCTCATGGTCCGCCGTGACCCCGAAGGGCTGACCATGTACGGCGTGGCCAAGATGCCGCGCATCAACCCCGGCACCGTGCTCAACAACCCGGCGCTCACACCCGTGATTCCGGAACACGAACGCAAGGAGTTCGAGGCCCTGCCCCTGAACGAATTGTGGGACCTGGAGCACAAGTTCGATGCCTTTATCGACGAATGCTACGGCCCGGGCCGTTTTCGCTTGAAGAGCCCCATGACCGGTTTGGTCCTGCTCAACTGGAAGCGCGACGGCTCACCCCTGGACATCCAGGAGATCGACTTGGCCGGGCGCGACGACCTCATGCCCGCGTTCATGAAGTCCGTGGGCCTGTTCTACGGTCCGGGCAAGGATGCGGAAATGGACCAACGGGCCACCCCAGAGGCCTACCGTGAACTGCTTGCGGGCTGTCCCGTGTACGAGCTTTCCGGGGGCGTGGATTTCGAAGCTGCGGCCCAATTCGTGAACGAGTTGCTGTAAACCAAAGGGAACCCATGCCGCGCATCCGCATCACCCGCTCCGTGGAGCTGCCCGACCCCATCCGTTTGGCCCGCTGCCGCCGCGCCCCGGAATTGGGTCCCCGCGTGCTGTTTTTCAGCGGCGGCACCGCGCTCAAGCCCCTGTCCCAAGAGCTGGTCAGCGCGACCCACAATTCAACGCACATCATCACGCCCTTTGATTCGGGCGGCAGTTCCGCCATAATCCGCAAGGCCTTTTCCATGCTTGCGGTAGGCGATTTGCGCAACCGGCTCATGGCCCTGGCTGATCGTTCCTTGAAGGGCAATCCCGAGATTTTCGAGCTGTTTGCCACCCGTTTGCCCAAAGAAGCGTCCCCGGAAGAACTTAACGAGATTCTGCGGCTCATGATCCGGGGCAAGCACGAACTGGTGGCCTGCATCCCCGACCCCATGCGCAAGCTGGTGCGCAGCCACCTCGGGTTTTTCGCCAACAAGATGGGCGAGGATTTCGACCTGCGCGGGGCCAGCGTGGGGAATCTGATCCTGGCCGGGGGCTACTTCAACTACAACCGCCACATCGACCCGGTTATCTACCTGTTTTCCAAGCTGGTCGAGGTGCGCGGCACGGTGCGGCCCGTGATCTCCAAGGACCTGCACTTGGTGGCCGAGATGGAGGACGGCTCCACCGTGATCGGGCAACACTTGCTCACGGGCAAGGAGGCCCCGCCCATCTCCTCGCCCATTGCCAAGCTCTCCCTGTCCAAGTACCCGGACCGGGTCGAACCCGTGGAACCTGCCATCCGCGACAAGGTGGCCAAGTTGATCCGCAAGGCCGAACTCATCTGCTACCCCATGGGCAGCTTTTACACCTCGCTCATCGCCAATTTGTTGCCCAAGGGCGTGGGCACGGCAGTGGCTTCCACACCATGCCCCAAGGTTTATGTGCCCAGCAGCGGCGTGGACCCCGAGCAAAAGGGGATGAGTCTATTTTCCAGCGTTCGCACCCTGCTCGACTACCTGCAACAGGGCTGCAACAAGGAAACCCCGCGCGAGGACCTGCTCAATTTTATCCTCATTGATTCCAAAAAGGGCGTGTATCCCCAGCCCCTGGACCTGGCCAAGATCAAGCGCTACGGCGTGGAAGTCATTGACGCGGACCTGGTCACGGACGCGTCCGCGCCCCTGCTCGACGAGAACAAGGTCATCGATTACCTGCTCTCGCTGACCTGACCTAGGGAATAGCGAAATAAAAAAAAGCCGGGCCAAGGCCCGGCTTTATTTATTGGTATGCCTCCCAAGAGCTATTCGTCGTTTTGAGCCCAGCGGATCAGGCCCAGGGCGTGGGCGTTCACGAGCAAGGGGTGCCGGGGCTGGGCGCGGACCGTGAAGCCGAAGCGGCCGGCATCGGCGGGTTCGATATCCCCCTTGTACAGGAGCCATCCCTCATGGGGCTCGTCCTGGGGCGACAGCAGCGCGGTCTGCTTGTCCCGGAAATTGCCGTCCACATCAAGCCGTCCGCCATAGATGTCCACCCGCACTGAATCCGGCGCTATGCCGTTGAGATGGACCTCGGCCTGCACCGTGATCACGTCGCCCACGAACAGGCTTTTTGAGGACGAGGTGCGCACGTTGCGGATGGCCACTTCGCCCCACTTGGTCATCATGTCCATGCGCCAGTCCGCCAGTTCCTTGGCCGGGGCAAACGTGTCGGCAATGAGCCGGGCGTGGTTCTCCATGGCCGGAATGTAGGCGGTGCGGGAATAATCCTCGACCATGCGGTGGGAGTTGTAGAGCGGCACCAGTTCCTTGATGGCGTTTTTCATCTTGCGCACCCAGGTGCGGGGCTGACCGCCATGGGTCCTGTTGTAGAACTCGGGAATGATCTCGTTCTCCAGGACCGTGTACAAGGCCTGGGACTCGATGAAGTCCTGGTAGGCGTGGTCCGTGTATTCCTCGCCCCGGCCAATGCACCAGCCCACTGAATTATCGGGTTTGTAGGCCTCGACCCACCAGCCGTCCAAGGTGCTCAGGTTGAGCACGCCGTTGACCAAGCCCTTCATGCCGCTGGTGCCGCAGGCCTCCAAGGGGCGGCGGGGCGTGTTCAGCCACACGTCGCAACCCTGGACCATGTATTGGGCCACCTCAATGTCGTAATCCTCGATGAACACGAGGTTGAGGCGGCAGTCCTCGCGGCGGCAGAGCTCCACCAAATCCTGGATCAGCTTCTTGCCTTCGTTGTCCTGGGGGTGGGCCTTGCCCGCGAACAGGAACTGCACGGGCCGCTCCTTGTTGGTCACCAGCTTGATGAGCCGTTCCTTGTCCAGGAGCAGGAGCCCGGCCCGCTTATACGTGGCGAAGCGGCGGGCGAATCCGATGGTCAGGGCCTCGGGGTCCAGGACCTGGGCCGCGAGTTCAATGTCCTTGCGGTCCGCGCCCTTGGCCTGGAGCTGGTGTTGCAGCTTGCCGCGCACATAGTCGACCAGCCGCGCCCTGAGCCGGGAATGGGTGCGCCAGAGTTCGGCCTCGGCAATGGATTCGGCCTGGGACCAGACCCGCGCGCAGTCCGGGTCCTCGCGCCAGTTGCTGCCCAGGTAGCGGTCGTAGAGCTGGGCCAGGTCCGGGGCGATCCAACTCGAGGTGTGCACGCCGTTGGTGATGGCGCCGATGGGCACGTCATTGACCGGGTATTGGTCCCACACCTCTTTCCACATGTTGCGGGACACGTGGCCGTGCAACTGGCTGACCCCGTTGTTGAAGCGCGACAGGTTCAGGGCGAGCACGGTCATGCAGAACTGTTCTTCGTCGTCGCGGGGATTTTCCCGGCCATGGGCCAGGAGCACCTTGAACGCCAGGCCCAGCTCCCCGGAATAGTTGGTGAAGTACCGCTCCATAAGCTCGGGGGGGAAGCGGTCGTTGCCTGCGGGTACGGGCGTGTGCGTAGTGAAGATGGAGGTGGAGGCGGCCAGTTCCTTGGCTGTTTCAAAGCTCAGGCCGTGGTTGTGCATAAAACTGCGGATGCGCTCCAGGCCCGCGAAAGCGGAGTGGCCCTCGTTCATGTGGATGACTTGGGGCGAAAGGCCGAGGGCGGCCAAAGCGCGCACACCGCCAATGCCGATAAGGATTTCTTGGCGTAAGCGCATCTCCAGGTCGCCGCCGTAGAGGCGGGCCGTGAGCGAGCGCAAGTGGGGCGGGTTCTCCGCAACATTGGCGTCCAGCAGGTAGAGGTCGACGCGGCCCACGGAAGCTTTGCGGATGCGGGCCGTACAGGTTTCCCCGGCCAGGTCCACGGAAATGGTGATGGGCCGTCCCTCGGG
>QZKZ01000283.1 GCA_004796465.1 Desulfovibrio sp. | reverse complement strand
TTGTAGTGGCCGAGCAGGTGGGCCACTTCTTCCCGGTCCACGTCAAAGACAACGGAAACCAGGCTCTGGCTCTCGACCAAATCCTTGAGCAGACGGCCCGGGCGGCTCATGAGCAGGTCGCGCAAGGAGAGCACGCCCACGAGTTTTTCGTCTTCATCCACCAGGTAGGCGTAATACGGGATTTCCTTATCCTCGATCTCGGCGCGGATCATGGTGATGGCCTGGTCCACGGTGAGCCCCTTGTCCAGGACCACCACCTCGGTATTCATGACGCCGCCCGCTGTCTCGGGGTCATAGCCCATGAGTTGGGTGATCTCTTCGGCGTCTTCCTGCTCCACGTGGTCGAGGATGGTGTCCCGCGCCTCGTCAGAGACTTCATCCAGGGCGTCGGCAGCGTCGTCAGGGGACATCTCCTCCAAGATGTCAGCGGCAAGTTCCGGCTCCAACTCTTCGAGCAGGGGTCCACGAACGCGCTCCTCCATCTCCTCAAGGGCCTCTGCCGCGTCTTCCAGGGGCAGGGTCTTGACCAGGCGCACCTGATCCTCCAGGGGCAACAGCTCCAGGCGGTCGGCTGCGTCAGCGGGGTGCGCGTGCTCCAAATCCGTGGCGGTCACCTCGGCGTCACTTGCCGCGATATCAGCCTCGGAATCAGGAAGCCCGGGCTTTCCCGGATGCATGGATTTGTCTTTTCTGCTCATACGGCGCTTCTGATAGCGTTATTGCCGCCGAAGGTCAAAAGGGAAAACTCCAGCGGGGAACTTGACGAAACCAAGGCGCCGGACATACTTAAGAGAGTCCGGGCAACGCTTGCCTGTCCCAAGTTTCGAAATCCAGAGTATATTTCCCATGAATTCCACGATATTCAATGATTTTTTCACGTCCGCTCGAAAAAAGCACCTTGCAGCGGCCATAGACCAGGCCCTTGCCGAGGACGGCAGGGACCTGACCAGCCAAGCCCTGTTTGAGGACAACGATCGTATGCAAGCGATCATTGTGGCTAAGCAGGAAGCCGTGGTCGCGGGCTTGCCCATCGCAGCCCTGGTTTGCGAGCGCTTGGCCCCGCAAGGCGGCTGGTCCGTGGAAATTCACGTGGAGGAAGGCGGCCAAGTGGAGCCCGGCGACACCCTGGTCAGCCTTACCGGCCCCGCCGCCCTGCTGCTCAAGGCCGAACGGGTGATGCTCAATTTTATCACCCATCTCTCGGGCATCGCCACCCTTACCGCGGCCTATACGGCTGAACTCAAGGGCACACCCACCAAGCTCTTGGACACGCGCAAGACCTTGCCCGGCCTGCGCTACCCGGAAAAGTACGCCGTACTCGCGGGCGGAGGAAGCAACCACCGCATGGACCTTGAAGAAATGCTTATGCTCAAGGACAACCACATTGACCGGGCCGGGTCCATCACCCGCGCTGTTGAACAGCTTCGGGCCGCGTATTCGCCATGCCCGCCCATTGAAGTGGAATGCCGTGACCTGGACGAAGTGGACGAAGCCGTGGCCGCCGGAGTCGAACGGATCATGCTCGACAACATGGACCACGAGGCCATATCCCAAGCCTTGGCCCGCATCCCTCCCACTATTGAATCCGAAGTGAGCGGCGGAGTGTCCCTGAAGACAATTGCTGCCATTGGCCGCCTCGGCCCCGATTACGTGTCCGTGGGCCGCATCACCCATTCCGCGCCCATCGTGGACTTCAGCATGCGCCTGAACTTGGCCTCCCCCTAGACGCCGCACGATTATACACGAATATAAAGGACGCAGCATGACCCCGACCTCGACCATATCCCAAGCCAAACAAGCCTTGGGCAACGACCTTTACCTTCTGGGCCACCACTACCAAAACGACGCGGTCCTGGACCATGTTGATCTGCGCGGCGACTCCCTAGAGCTGGCCCGCCGCATCCCGGATTTGGCGGCGCGCTACATCGTGTTTTGCGGGGTGTTTTTCATGGCGGAATCCGCGGCCATCCTGGCCACGGAGGGGCAGGAAGTACACACGCCCCGGGCCGACGCCATGTGCGTCATGGCCGAGATGGCACCCAGCGTTCTCGCCGAACGCGTCATGCAACGTTTCCTGGACCATGGCCGCAAGATTATCCCCCTGACCTACGTCAACTCCTCGGCAGCTATTAAAGCCATGTGCGGCCGCTTGGGAGGCTCGGTCTGCACCTCGGCCAACGCCGCGACCATGCTCAAGTGGGCCATGTCACGGGGCGACGGCGTGCTGTTTCTTCCGGACAAAAACCTGGCCCAAAACACGGCGGACAGCCTGGGCTTGCCCCGAACTTCCCGTCATATCCTGGACATCCGCAAGGACGGCGAGGCCTTTTCTTTAGAGGCCACGGACAAGACCGACCTGATCATGTGGCCGGGCTGCTGCGCCGTGCATTTCCGTTTCCGCACATCACAGATCAAGGCCATGCGCACCCACTACCCTGACTGCCGCGTGCTCGTGCATCCGGAATGCAGCCCGGAAGTGGTTAAAGCCTCTGACGGCGCTGGCTCCACCTCCTATCTCATCCGCGAATGCCAAGAAGCGCCCGAGGGCTCGACCCTGGTCATCGGCACGGAGATCAACCTGGTGGCGAGGCTGGCTGCCCAGCATGCGCCGGGCAAGACTATTGTCCCCTTGAGCGTGAGCAGCTGCGCCAACATGGCCAAGACCACGCAAGACAATCTTGCTGCCCTGCTCCACCGGATCCAAGCAGGCGACGCGCCAGACCCCGTTCAGGTTGCCCCTGAAATCGCCGAGCCTGCCAAGCTCGCCCTGGAGCGCATGCTGGAAGTCTGCGCTTGAGTCTGGTACGGATAATGTCTTCACCTGGATGAAGGCATATTTATGGAAGACTCCCGCCTCTACACTCAAGTCCTGGTCATCGGTACGGGCCTGGCTGGTTGCGCCACGGCCCTGACCCTTGCGGACCAAGGTTTTGAAGTGACCTTGCTCAGTTCGGGCAAATCCATGGACAGCGGCAACACGCCCCTGGCCCAGGGCGGCATTGTGTTCCAAGACCCCGAGCACAACCACAAGCTCCTGGAAAAGGACATCAAGACCGCGGGCTGGTCCCACAACTACCAGCGCGCGGTCCGTTATCTAGCGCGCAAGGGCCCCCAGTCCGTGCAGGACATCCTCATCGACCGGCTGAAAATCCCTTTCGCCCAAACCGAATCCTGCGAATGGGACCTGCGCCTTGAGGGCGGCCATGACGCCCACCGCATCCTCTACTGCGCCGACTTCACGGGCCGGGCTATCATGGACGGGCTCATCAAGGCAGTGGAGGAGTCCCCGCAAATACGGCTGCTCACCAAACGCACGGCCGTGGACCTGCTCACGAGCCACCACCACGCCCAAACCATGGAGTACAAGTACCACCTCACCAACCAGTGCGTGGGCGCGTACGTGCTCAACCAGGACACCAACCAGGTGGAGACCCTTCTGGCCGACTACACGGTGCTGGCCACGGGCGGCATCGGCCAGATCTACCTGCACACGACCAACGCGGCCTCGTCCATTGGCTCGGGCCTTGCCATGGCTTACCGCGCCGGAGCCCGGGTCATGAACTGCGAATTCGTGCAGTTCCACCCCACCGCCCTTTTCCACCGCGCGGAACGCCGCTTCCTGATCACCGAGGCCATGCGCGGGGATGGAGCCAAACTGGTCAACTCGGCTGACGAACCCTTTATGAGCCGCTACGACCCGCGCGCGGACCTGGCTCCCCGCGACATCGTGACCCGGGCCATTCTCGAGGAGATGCTGCACACGGGCGAGGACTGCGTATACCTGGACGCGGCCACGTATTATGACGGAGACGTGGAAGAGCTCACCGAGCACTTTCCCACGATCTTTGAGAAATGTTTGGAGATCGGCGTGGATATCCGCCGCGATCCCATCCCCGTGGTCCCGGCGGCCCACTACTTTATCGGCGGCGTGCTCGCGGACATCCACGGCCGCACCACCCTGGAGCGGCTCTACAGCGTGGGCGAATGCAGTTGCACGGGCGTGCACGGGGCCAATCGCCTGGCCTCGACCTCACTGCTGGAATGTTTGCTTTGGGGCCAGAGCGCGGGCCAGGACATGGCGGGCAAACTGGAAAGCCGCTCCAGCTTGAGCACCAAACTGCGCGAATCCATTCCGGATTGGGAAAGCCCGGGCGAAATCCACAACGAGGACCCCGCGCTCATCGCCCAGGACTGGGCCACCATCCGCCACACCATGTGGAACTACGTGGGCATCACCCGCAGCAAACAACGTCTCAACAGGGCCGTGGACGACCTGCGCGCCCTGTATTCCCACTTGCAGTACTTCTACAAGCGCACTCCCCTCTCAAAGCCCATTGTTGATCTGTTTCACGGTTGCCACGCCGCGCATATCGTGACCATGGCCGCTGTGCGCAACAAGAAGAGTTTGGGCTGCCACTACAGGCAGGACTAGCACTTCCTCTCCCCCCCTTCTCTTGAGGTCTTGGCAACGCATAGCGCTTGCATGGGGCTTCGTCCATGTCGCGTTGGCACAACAGCAAACCGCGCTCCCCTGCTGTGCATCTTCCTCTCCACTGCTGGCCCTGCCGGAGGATATAAAGCTATATCTCTGCAACACCGATAAGCAACCAACACACTGCGCTCCTCAATCACTCTATAAATTATTGAGAATTTCTTTAGACTAAACGAAAAAATAGCCCTTGCATCTTCATAATATTGTTGTAGTGTGATCAATGGAGTTCAATGCAGTACACTATGACCCCAACATCCATCTCGCCTGGCCTGAAAAGAGCACAATGCAACAATCAGACTCCGCACCTACACACAGCCCCATATGTCACGAGACAATTAATGAATAAACTGCACTTCCTGCTCATTGGCGTTATCCTGCTCTGTATCAGCGCGTGCAGTTCCAAGACGGCTGTCGCCCCTTTTTCCCGGCTTCCTGATCCCTCCTCCCCTCCACAAGAAAGCAGTGAAGCCACCGCCGCTATGGCTGACAGTGAAGGTGAACGCGGCCAAGCCGTGCATGCCAGCTTGACCCTGCCCCTGAATACGGAAATTGCCGCCTTGGCCCAGGAAGACCGCCGCCTGTACCAGGACCTGGGTGAATTGGCCCGGGACCATGCCGAGCTTCAGGTCATCATTGAGGCCCACGGCCCGGCAACGGGCTCTGCGGACAACGCCATGAGCCGCACCCAGGCCCAGGCCGAACGCATCAAGCAGGACATGGCCATGCGCTTCGGCATTGACGCTGAGCGCATCCTGGCTGTGGGGCACGGCGCGGACCATCCCATCATCCTTACCAGCGGCGCCAACCGCGACCTGGGTCCCTGCATCCGGCTCACGGTCAGCGGCTTTCTCGCGCCTGACTCGTTTGCCCCTGCCCTGGCCGCGCCCCCGGAATCAGGACAAGAAACCACCCTGTTCACCTTCTGGTATTCCTCGGGCCAGGCGCATACGCCGTCCCTTGCCCAAGAGGATCAAGAAGCCCTTTTCACGTACTTGGCCGCCCATCCCAACGCGGAAATCCTGATCCAGGGGCACACGGACAGCGTTGGCAATTCCCGCGAAAACCTGGTCCTGTCCTTGGAGCGGGCCGAGGCAGTGCGCAACATGCTCATGGCGGTCACCTCGTTTCCTGCCGAGCGCTTTACCTGCGTGGGCTACGGCGAAGAGTTGCCACTCACGTCCCACAACGACACCTACGGCCACGACCTCAATCGCCGGGTCACCGTGGTGGCCAGGCCCGAGCCGTCGCAACACTTGTCCCGCACGACCGGGCATGGAGAAGCCCGGCCCTTGCTCATGGAATCCTCAATCCGCGTTTCCGGCTTCAACATTGAACCGAGGGTTCCGCGTGGTGATACTTCAGCCAACTCCAGTTGCGCCGTGCTCTGCTACCACGGCATTGACATGGCCTCGGAATATTCCATCAGCAGCCACGCCTTTGCCGAGCACATCGACACATTACTGGCCACGGGCCATTCCATTATTTCCATTGACCGGCTCGCAGCTTACCTGCGCGGAGAAGACTCCATCCCAGCCAAGTCCGTGGTCATTACCTTTGACGACGGCTGGAAGTCGGGCATGATCGCCTTTCACATCTTGAAGCAGCGCAACCTGCCCTTTACCCTGTTTGTGTGCCTGGACAACTTGGGCGCGCCTGACAACAACACCATCCTGGACCAACACGATTTGGTCGAACTCATGCAGTATCCCGGGGTGACATTCGCCAATCACTCCCATGACCATTCCCCGCGTTTGGCTGCCCGCCCCCATGCCGACCCGGCGCAAAACCAAGCCTTCATCATCCAGGACATCGCCGCGAGCAAGGCCCGCTTCCAGGAGCTGTTCGGCCACAACACCCCGTACTTCGCCTTTCCCTACGGCGCGTATTCAGACACCTACACCAGCCTGCTCAACCAGTCGGGCTTTTCCTATCTTTTCACTATCCATGCGGGCGCTGTGGACAGGACCAGCGATCCCAATCGCTTGCCCCGCTTCGTGGTTCACGACGCCACCGCCACGGAAGTAGCGGGTCTCCTCGACGACTCACCCCGAGGAACTGCTGTTGCTGAAAACGAAGCCTCGGGCCATTTATACGTGACCACGACTCCCAACGAAGCCCAAGTGCGCGTCATTGGCCGACACGAGTCCTTTCAACAAGGTGCCGCCCTCACAGGCGAGTATGTGATCGAGGTGAGCCGGGCAGGGTACGCCACCCAGGTCCAACGTGTGTATTGCCCGGAAAGCATGGACACCACAGTGGAGGTCACGCTCACGCCTTATGCCACGTATACCGCTATGGGCCGCTGACTTCAGGCAACTTTCCAGTACGTTGCCAACCAACTCGTCAAGAAAAGCGGGCGTGGACCAAGGTCCACGCCCGCTTCACGTTGGGAATCAGGAAGTTTTTTGTTACTTGCGCACTAGGCTTTTGCCACAGCTTTGCTTCCCTTGACCTGCGGGACCCGCTGCTCCTGAGGCACCAGTGCCAAGAGGATGGGGCTGGCCACAAAGATGGAGGAGTAGGTACCCACGACCACGCCGATCATGAGAGCCAGGGCAAAGTCGTGGATAACACCGCCGCCCAGGATAAACAGGCACAGGACAACGGCGAACGTGGTGCCCGAGGTGAGCAAGGTACGTGACAGGGTCTGGTTGATGGAACGGTTGATGAGCTGGCCGAACGTACCCTGGTACTTGGTATGGATGTTTTCGCGAATGCGGTCGTACACGATGATGGTGTCGTTGAGCGAGTAACCGATGATCGTGAGCAGGGCCGCAATGTTGGTCAGATCGAACTCCTTGTTGAGCAGCGAAAACACCCCGACCGTTATGAGCACGTCGTGGATCAAGGCCACGACCGCTCCCAGCGCGTAGTTGAGTTTGAGGTACCAAGACAGGATGAGCACGATGATCATGGCGCCCAGGATGGTGTAGCTCATGGGGATGCCCGTATCAAAGATCATCTCGTAACCCGCGCCGATGAGCTTGATGCCGATGAGCAGGCCTGCGGCCATGATGCCCGCGGCCATCCAGCGCTGCTCAAAACGGCCCGAGATATAGATGCCGATGAGCAGCACCGCGTAGAACAAGGCCTCCAAGGCGTTGGACCGAAGTTCCGCGCTCACCCCAGGGCCGACCATCTCAAATTCTATGTCCACGACGTTGAAGGCGGCCTGAAGAGGCTCAAGGAAATCGGCCTCTTCCACTTCGAAGGAGGAAATACGAACCAGATACTCGTTGTCCCCTTCCTGACCAAAGCTTTGTACCACAAAATCGGGCAGGTCGTGGCCGGACAAAGCTTCACGCACTTGCCCCGCTTCCACGGCCTCGGCGAACTTGACTTTCATCGAAGCGCCCCCGGCAAAGTCGATGCCCAGCCTGGGGCCGCCCTTGACGGCCAGGGAGCCCAGGCCGGCAAGAATCAACACCGCGGAGACGACCAGGGCGGCAAAGCGCGCGCCAACAAAGTTGATGTTGGTGTCGGGGCGAATAAAGGAAAAACCCATGGTGACAATCTCCCGGGATTAAATGCTCAGTTTGGCGGTCTTACGGATGGATATCCAGATGTCCATGAACACTCGCGAGACAAAAATGGCAGTGAACATGGAGGACAAGATGCCCAGGGTCAGGGTCACGGCAAAGCCTTTGACCGGTCCGGTGCCGAACTGGAGCAGAATCAGCGCCGCAATGACCGTGGTCACGTTGGCGTCGAGAATGGTCAGGGAGGCCTTGGCGTAGCCTTCATCCACAGCGGCCCGGGGCGTGAGCCCCTTGCGCAGTTCCTCGCGGATGCGCTCGAAAATGAGCACGTTGGCGTCCACGGCCATACCGATCGTAAGAATAATACCTGCAATGCCCGGCAAGGTCAGGGTGCCTTCCATGATGGACAAAAAGGCCATGATCAACACCAGGTTGAACATGAGGGCAAAGTCCGCGATAAGGCCGGACAAGCCGTAGTAGACGACCATGAACACCAGGACCGCGGCCAGGCCGAAAATGGCGGCCTTGATGCCCTTGTCAATGGACTCCTGGCCCAGGGAGGGGCCGACCCGGCTCTGGCCCTCGACCGTAACCGGCGCGGGCAGGGAGCCCGAGCGCAGCACCCGGGCCAAGTCGTGGGCTTCTTGCTCGGTGAAGTCGCCGCTGATCTGGGCGCTGCCGCCCGCGATGCGCTCGCGGATCACCGGGTCCGAATAGACCACGCCGTCGAGCACAATGGCCAACTGGCGGTTGGTATATTCCTCGGTCAGGTCAGCGAAGATGACCCGGCCCTCGGAGTTGAAATCAAGGTATACGTAGGGCTCGTTCATTTGACCGAAACCCACGTAGGCGTTGTCGATATAATCACCCGTAAGGAACACCGTGGTTTCCAGGATCACGGGAGCGCCTTGGGTCTCGCCCTCGGCCTTGCGGTAAAACAGCTCCGTGCCCGGCTCCAGCAGGCCTTGCTCGGCAGAGGCGATGTCCTGGTTCTCTGCGGTGAGCATGAACTCAAGCAGTGCCACGCGCTGGATGTTGGCCACGGCGCGGTCCGTGTCATGCATACCCGGCAACTGGATCTGGATCTTGTAGTCTTCCATGCGCCGGATGTCGGGCTCGGTCAGGCCGAACTCATCGACCCGATTGCGCAAGGTCTCTTCGGCCTGAAGAAAAGCGGACTCCTTGAGGGCCTCGGCCTGTTCCGTATCGTAGGCCAAACTCAGGACCACGTTGTCGCCGTCCATGCGCGGCTCGCCAACGACATTGAACGAGGAGAAGTCTTCTTGAAGAAGCTCCAGCAGGGGCTCCAAATGCTCCTCCTTGACCAGGACCACTTCCAGGCCAAGGCCGTTCGCCGTGGCGGACTTCACCGCCAACCGCTCGTCCCTGGCCATGTTGACCAGGTTCTGGCCCAAGCGGCCCACGCGAAACTCCGTGGCCTTGTCCACATCAATGCCCAGTATGAGATGAATGCCGCCTTGCAGGTCCAAACCGAGGTTCAGGTTGGGCAGAGTCCTGCGCAAGTAGGAATCCTCGGTCAGCACGCTGGGCATGGCGAACAGCACGCCCAGAATCAGCGCCAGGGCCACCAGCGACATGCGCCAGGCCAAACTCCCTTTCATGGTTGCTCCTTGGTTTCGCAAAGGGGCTATACGACACGGGCCAAGTGCGCAAGGCTTTTCCCTTGCACACTCGCCTGTCGAACGCCTCGGCGGGGAAACGCTCCCGCGTGTGAGCTGTTGGTTGTCCGGCTATTCGCCCGCTTCCACGGCGTCTTCAGCAACTTCGTCTTCCTTTTTGCGGCGGCGATCACTGCGCACCGGAGGCTCGGTGGTACCGGCCACATAGCCGCGGGACACCTTGATCACGTTGCTGGGATTGAGTTCGATGTCCAGCACGTCGCCGTCCATGTCCACGACCTTGCCAATGATGCCGCCGTTGGTCAGAACCCAGTCGCCCTTCTTGAGAGCACCCAGAAGCTCGCGATGTTGTTTGGCTTTTTTCTGCTGGGGACGGATGAGCAGGAAGTAGAAAATCACGAACATCAGGATCAAGGGCGCAAAGGCCATCAGGGGATTGCCTGACTCGCCGCCTTCTCCGCCTGCCGAGGGGGCCATGGCATAAGCCACGCCGAGAATGGAATACATACTGCCTCCTTAAATAGTTCATTGCGGCGTCAAGCCGCTTACGGGCTAGTTGGTGCCCACGTACATATTGCCGTAAGGACGGTGGGAAAAAGGAGCAATCTTCACGAAATCCTGGCTCAGGATCTCGTCGGCGTCCTCGTCAAATTCCCGGGAAAAGTCCTCTATGTGCTCGCGTAAAAATATCAGGTCCGCCTGGTCAACAGGTTGGGCGGACAAGCCCGGCCCCAATTGGTGCTCAGGCACCTGGCCCCGGATGTAGATCACTCCGCCGTGCATGCCCGTGCCCAGACTGCGGCCCGTGATCGGCGCATCAAACATCACCGTGTTCATGCCCAGCAGGATCACCGCGCCGCCGGCCATGTATTCGCCGAGGAAATCCCCGGCCTTGCCGCCCACGACAATGACCGGGTTTTTATCTTCGTAGGCCTTCATATGGATGCCCACGCGGTAGCCCACATCGGCCTGGACAAGTATTTTACCGCCGCGCATGGCGTAGCCCAGCACGTCCCCGGCCATGCCGTGGATCACGATGCGGCCGTCATCCATGGTGTTGCCCACCCCGTCCTGGCAATTGCCCAAGACCTGGATCGTTGGGCCGCGCATGAAAGCTCCCAAATCCTGGCCGGGTACGCCACGTACGAGAAAATCCAGGTCTCCGTCAAGTGCCCCGGCAATGTAGCGCTGGCCCCGCACATTGGTCAGCTCGATGGAGACCGCGCCAGCCTCAACCGCCCGGCGCACCTGCTCATTGAGCTCCTTATAATAGACGCCCGAAGCGTCGATGCAGATGTTCTTACCCTTGGCCATGCTCGCCTCAGTTCTCCAACTCGACAATGACCGGTTCCCCGGCCTTGGGCGCCCAGACCTTGTCCAGGTCGCGGCAGACCTCGCGGATGGAGCTTTCCTCGCTGGACATGAAGACCATGTCGTCCTTTTCCGCCACCACCAGGGGCCTCAATTTCACCCGGTCATTGAGCCCCATCATGGAGCGGGAGTCCGTGACCAGGATGGCAAAGGGGCCGTTGAGCATGCCCTGGCCGTAGACCATGCGCAAGGCCTCAAAGGCGCGCCGGTCCTCGGGGTCCATG
>QZKZ01000319.1 GCA_004796465.1 Desulfovibrio sp. | reverse complement strand
GTGTATTGTAGAGGCCTCAATACAGGCCGATTCAAAAGCGTCAGATGCAAGGCGCGAAAAACGTTCAAGATCGTAGCGTATTCTCCATACGTGAGATTTTGAACGTTGTTAGCAACGAAGCAGATGGCGTATTTTTCATCGGCCTGTTAGGCAACGATGCAGGTCTTGTCCTTGCCGTCGCGTTCCTTGAGATAGACATTGACGTGCTCGCCGCGCAGGGTCTCCACCAGCTTGCCCACATAATCCGCGTGAATGGGCAGTTCCCGATGGCCCCGGTCTACCAGCACCAGCAGCTCGACACGGCGGGGGCGGCCAAAGTCGAGGATGGCTTCCAGGGCGGCGCGCACGGTGCGGCCCGTGAACAGCACGTCGTCCACAAGCAGGATGTCGCGGCCATCCACGGAAAAGGGGATGTCCGTGTGATTGAGAAGGGGTTGGAGGTCAAGGCTGGTCCAGTCGTCCCGGTACAGGTTGATGTCCAGCTTGCCCATGGGCACGTCCCGCTCCAACTGGTCGTCCAGGATGGCCTTGAGGCGCACGGCCAAATCCACGCCTCTGCGCTGGATGCCCACAATGGCCAGTTCCGCGCAATCCCCGTGTTCCTCCACGACCTCGTAGGCCAGGCGGTCCAGGGTCCGCTTCATGTCTTTGTTGGTGAGTACGTCACGGCAATCTTTCATGTTCTGTCCATGGAAAAGCGCTGTTCAGCCTAGGCCAATTGTGTAGCCAATATCCCGGGCCAATGCAAATTGCATGGAATACCCGTTGTTGCCGCGCCATTGACAAGTCGATCAGGCGTCCTTACATACCTGGAACTTCACCCAGCAAGGGAGGCGCTTTATGATTGAATTGACGGAAAAGGCCCATAAGGAACTGGAGGCCTATTTCGCGGATAAGGAAAAAAGCCCGATTCGCATTTATCTCGCTCCTGGCGGTTGAGCAGGCCCTCGCCTCTCATTGGCTCTGGATGAGCCAAACGACAACGACGAGACAGTTACGGAAAACGGCTTCACCTTTGTCATGGAAAAACAGCTGAAACAAGCTGCGGGTAAAGTCGTGGTGGACATGTCCTATATGGGCTTCACCGTGACCTCCGAGTTGGATCTCGGCGGCGGCGCCAGCAGTTGCGGGTCTTGCTCCACGTCTTGCAGCTAGAAGCGGCGCGGTTTCATTTTTTAGCGCGGCCCCCTAAGGGGCCGCGCTTTTTTATTTCGTGGAGAGGAAGATCACTCAAAGGTGCGGTTGTCGACCAGGGCCGGGGCATCATCAGGCAGATCGTCCTCGGAATCGATGAGGTCCAGTTTGGGCCGCAGCTTGAGCTTTTCCTGAAAAGCCTTGAGAAAACCTTCGCTTTCCAGGTAGCCGCTCACTCTCAACCGCATGACCAGGGTCTCGCGGCCGCCCTTGTTGTCCACCACGAGTTGCCATTTTTCCACGGTGTCAAAGGTGTCCACCACCTCGCTCACCTGGTGGGGATAGAGGAATTGGCCCTTGATTTTGGCCGTGGAGTCCACGCGGCCCACGATGGCGCCGATTCGCGCCGAGGTCCGGCCGCAGGCGCAGGGGTCGTCCACCAGGTAGGCCAGGTCGCCCGTTGCCAGGCGGACCAGGGGATAATCCGTGGTAAAGGGCGTGACCACCACTTCGCCGGTCTCGCCCACGGGCAGGGGCTGGCCGGTCTTGGGATCGCAGATTTCCACATAACAGCGCGAGGACACGTGCATGCCGGTCAGCTCTGAACATTCATAGGCTGCGCAGCCCAGATCCGCAGTGCCGTAACCCTGGCGCACCAGCATATCCATTTCCTGCTCAAGCTCCTCGCGCAGGGACGGGGCCAGCCGCTCGGCAGCCACGAACGCGGCTTCCAGCTTGAGGTCCTTTTTCACGTCCAGGCCCTGCTTAAGGGCCTTGTCCTTGATGATCTTGAGGTAGCTGGCCATGCCCACGAAACCCGTGACCGGCAGGCGGGTCATGAGCTCCAATTGCACGTCCGTGTTGCCCGGTCCGGCGGGGATCACGGCGCAGCCCAACTCCCTAAGGGGCTCCTCCAGCATGAGCCCGGCCGGGGTCAGGTGGTAGGAAAAGGTCATCTGCACCAAATCCCCGGAGCGGAAACCTGCGGCAAAAAAACCCTCGGTCCAGCCCCAATAGTCCTTGCCCCGCCCTTCCGGGTCAAAGATCGGTCCCGGCGACATGTAGACCCGCGACAGCTCTCCGGGCTCCAAGGTGAGCAGGTCCTTGAGCCCGGATTCCTGTTGCAGGGAAATGAGCTGCTTCTTGTTGAACGTGGGTATGGAAGCGAAATCTTCCAAGGAGGCGATGTCGTCGGGGTCCATGCCGGCTTGTTCCATGCGCTTGATGAACTCTTCGGAGCGTTCGGCAGCCACGTCCAGGACCTGGTTGAGCCGGGTCCACTGGTGATCGCGCCGCTCCTCGGGAGACAGGGTTTCCAGCTTGCTGTACGGTGGTTCCTTGATGCGTTCCATGCGGGACATAGGGCCTCCTTGCTCAGGGGACGGGTTCCATGGGGTTGGGGAAGTTCACTGGACTAGGCCGGGGCGTTGTTGGGTTCACTGTATTGTTTTTTCCATTCGTCGAGAAACAGGATGGCCGTTTCCAGGGGAGAAAGCTCCCCTTGCCTCTGGCGCAGGGCCCAGACCAGGTCTTGGAACGAGACGTCCGGGGGTAAATTCAAGGATTGCAGCAGATTCGTCAAGCTTTCCAGCAGGTCCGGGGCAAGATCGGCCTGGGCCAGCACGTCCATGGCTTGGGGGCTGGTGCGCGGCTGGGGCCAGCCCTGGAACTTTTCCGCGATGAACTGTAGCAGGGTTTCCATGCGGTGGGAGTAAGTATGTTCCGCCAGGACTCTCTGTCTTGCCCGTTGGGCAATGGCGCGCCGCTGCTCGGGCCGGGACTGGAAATGTTTGATGAGCACGATCATCTCTTCCAGGCTCTGGAAGGTGATCAACTCGTGTTCGTTATCCAGTTCAAACAGTTCTGGGAGCAAGCCCCTGCGGTCCACGAGTTGAAATGCCCCGCACGCGGCCAGTTCAAAGGTGCGCGGGTTCACGAAGTCGCCGGGGCTGACCAATTGGTCGACCTGCACGCTGGAGTGCAGGTTGAGGTTGATGTCCGTGGCGTTGAAGATCTTGACCGCGTCCTCGGGCTCAATGCGCGCGCCGTCCCGTTGCAGGCAAGGCTCAAGCAGGGCGTCCCCGTCCCAGTCGCTGCCCCAGATTTTCAGGCCCGATCCAAGCAAGCGGCGAAAGGCCAAGCGCCGGTTGGGATAGCCCGCGCCGAGAAAAGACAGGGGCGCGCCGAAGTCCTTGCGGTCTTGGGCCGTGAGGTCCAGGGGCTTGTGAAAGCCGGGCTGGGCCGCCAGGGGCAGGTACATGGCGTTGGCCACGCCTATGGCCGCGAGCTGGTCCAAAAAGGGCTCTTTTTGGATGACAGCGAATATATCGTAGTGTTGGGCAAAGCTGCGCCAGTAAGTAAAAAGCTGAAAATCCTCCACAAACCACATGGCCGTGGGGATGGACAGGGCGCTCAGCTTCTTGAGGACTTGGATGGAGAGCGGGGCCTGGGCCACGGCCAGGACCAGGTCCGGGGAAAAGGACTCGGCCTTGGCCAGCACGGCCTGGCTCATCACCTGGAGCATGGAGTTCTCCAGCATATCCAGCCGGTCCGGGGTCACGCGCAGTTCTTTCAGGGACTCATAGGCCGAATAGAAGGCCGGGCCCTCAAAGGTCTCCACGCTGTGGCCCATGTCCTGAAGCGCCTGGGCGCAGTATCGGCCAACAGTCAAGGAACCGCCGTACATGGGCAGCACCACCAGGATGCGCAGGGAAGGCAAGGAATCGGAATTCGGCATGAAGGCTCTTTACCCGAGTTGGCGGATTCTTGCCAGTTCCGCTTATTCCAGGCCGGACACTGCGTGGCGGTCCCGAGTCATCCAGTCCCGGTCGCGGAACAGTTTGGCGGCCAAACGGTTTTCCCGCTCCAGGGCGGGCGGTTGGGCAAGGTGCGCGCCAAGAAACCGGGCCAGCAAGGCCCGGCCCGCGTTCCGTTCTTCCCCGTGAGGGTCCTCACCCACAAAGGGAGTATAGCGCACACCCAACTCGTCAAATTCCGTATACAACCCCAGTAAACTATTGGGAGGCTCTCCTCCCTCTTTGCCCGTGAGTCCACGCAGGAAAGGCCCCTGTCCAAAGGGCGCAAGGCATTCCAGGTCGTGGCCGCAGGGGTCGGATTCATTGCAGGGTCCGCAAGGAATCCGGGCCTGCCAGACTTGGTGGCCCAGGCCGTAAGGGCCGGTCTCCCAAGCCCAGGCCGAGGACAGGAACAGGGCCAGGATCGGCGCGCCCACATGGGCGGCCAAGTGCATGGTGCCCGTGTCCGGGGTGATGACCAGGTCCAGGCCGGTGAGCGCGTCCAAAAGCCCGCGCCAATCCGTGTTCCCGGCCAGGTTCTCCACCTTGTCCACCAGCTTGGCGCTCATGGCCCGTTTCAAGGCCGAGCCTGCGGCCCGCTCGTTTTTCGAGCCCAACAAGAAGATGCGCTTTGGATCGTACTTTTCCGCACTTGCCGTCACCACCCGCGCCAGGGTTTCCGTGGGCAGGGAGCGCCGGGCGTGGCGGCCCGCCAGCACCACTCCGATCCCCTTGCCGTGGGCGCGGGCCTCGGGGTTGACGGTTTCGGGCCCAATGGTCCGGGGCGTCAGGTGCGCCCAGAAGTCAGC